>NZ_JBJGED010000008.1:0-241590 GCF_045062745.1 Paenibacillus sp. HJGM_3 | reverse complement strand
TGGACGAAGTACAAGGACGTGCTGCTGGAAGGGTATGACCGCTTCAACAAGCTGAATAAGTACGTGTTGACCGGCAGCTTCACATATTCGATCGAACAGGGCTTCCAGGCATTCGCGAAAGGCCAAGCGGCTATGGTGCTCGGGGGGACGTGGTCGTCGGCCAATATCGAGCAGCAAAACCCGGGCTTCAAGTGGGGCTTTATGAACTTGCCGTACGCGGCGGACAAAGACAACAGCTACATCTATACGATCGAAGACGGGCTAGCCATCAATGCGAAGTCCAAAAATATCGAGGAAGCGAAAACGTTTATGGATTGGTTCTTCAGCAAAGACAATTTCGCCAAGATCATCAAGGCCAAGCAGAACATGTCCGCGATGCCGGGTGTCGGCGAGGTGCTGCCAGTGTTCGCCGAAACGCAGAACTGGCTGAAGTCGGGCCGCGTGTCTACGTTCGCCAATCTGGGCCCGATGACGAATCCGGTCTTCATCAAGCTGAGCGAGACGGCGCAAGCGGTCACCTTCGGCGGCGATGTGAACAAAGCGGCAGACGAGTGGGTCAAGGAGTACAACGATAAAATCAAAAAATAAGTCCGATGTTCGGCGGGAGGCCCATGAGACTCAAAGGCATTCACAACCTCAAAACGTTCTGGACCGGCATTTTGTTCCTGCTGCCGATTTCCGTCATGATCTTCACGTTTATGCTCGTGCCCGTCTTTCAGACGATGTACTACAGCTTGACGAATTGGGACGGTCTCGGCGACTATCGGTTCGTCGGCTTGAAAAATTATAAGCGGATCCTCTCGGACGCCTCGTTTGTCAGCACGATGTACCGCACGCTCTGGATGGGGCTCGCGATTGCCTTGCTGACTAACATCCTGGGCATGCTGCTCGCTCTGGCCGTCAACCAGGCGTTCAAGACGCGCAACTTGCTCCGGTCGCTGTTCTACTTCCCGAAGCTGCTGCCGATCGTGCTGGGGGCGTACGTCTGGGGCTATATTTTGGATACGAACAACGGGCTTATGAACAAGCTGCTAAGTTCCTTGATGGGGAATTCGGTCAAAGTGCTGTGGGTCGATTCACCCGATACGGTCGCCTTCACCATTATTCTGGTCGCCGTGTGGCAGCTGACCGGGCCGATCATGATCGTCTACCTGGCGTCATTACAGTTCGTGCCGGCCGAGATTAAGGAGGCGGCTATCGTAGACGGGGCTTCCCCTGCGCGCAAATTTTTTACCATCATCCTGCCGATGATCGCGCCGGGCATTACCGTGAACACACTGATCGGCCTTGCCGCGGGGCTCAAGCTGTTCGATCTGCCGTTTGCGCTGACCGGAGGAGGTCCGGCGCGAGCCAGCGAGACGCTGGCGATCCGGATCTACCGCAATGCGTTCCAATCGCTCGATCTCGCCTATGGCATGGCCGCCGCGTTCATCCTGGTCGTGTTCGTCCTCCTCATTACGCTGGTGTTCGTCGCGGTGACGAAGCGCTATGAAGGGAGGGCCTACGAATGAACCCGCGTATGAAGAAACGACTGTTCGAAGGGGCGGTCCTCCTGGGCGCTTTTCTCTATAGCATCCCGCTCTACTTGATCGCAGTGAATGCCTTGAAGTCCAACGAGCAGATCCAGCAGAGGCCGCTCGCCTTCCCGGATTTCAGCGTCGGGATCGACAATCTCGTGCGCGCCTTTCATGCGATGGACATTTTGAAGGCTTATGCCGTCACATTCGGGATCGCGGCGCTCAGCTTGTCGTACGTCATCGTGTTCTCCTCGATGGCCGCCTATGCGATCGCCCGCATCCGGCACTGGTTTTTCCGGACGATCTACTGGTTCTACGTCTCGCTTATCATGATGCCGATCCAGGCGGCGTTCATTCCGCTGATCTTTGTGTTGAAGAAGTTTCATTTGTACAACAACTTGTTCGGCATCTCGGCCGTTTACGTAGGCGTGTTGTCGTCCTTCAGCATCTTCATGTTCGTCGGGTTCATCCGGGGCATCTCGATCGAGCTGGAGGAAGCGGCCAAGATCGAAGGCTGCTCCATGCTCCGGCTGTTCGTGCAGATCATCTTCCCGCTGCTGAAGCCGATCAGCGCGACGCTGTTCATCTTTCACTTCGTGCATATTTGGGACGATCTGCTGCTGCCCCTCGTGCTGCTCACGTCCAACCAATATCCGACCGTCACCCTGAGCCTGTACAAGTTTTTCTCCGACCTCGGGCAGACCGACTTGAGCTTGCTGTTCGGCGGGTTCATCCTCGTCCTGGCGCCGGTGATCGTCATGTTTTTGTTCCTGCAAAAATATTTCGTCAGCGGGCTGCAGGCCGGTGCCTTGAAGGGGTAGGGGCGTGTCGATAAAGAAGTTAAACATGTGAGAGATCTGGGTTCCAAGTGAAAAGGGATCGCCTAATCTCAGACATCTCACGCAAATTGACAGTTTCCAAGGAAAAGTATAATAAAAAAACGGCTTAACCAACTGCTGCTTCCGGTTAGGTCGTTTTTTTTTGTTTACTTGTATTTACTCGCCGTAGCTGAGAGAATGAGTACAAGGATTTTCCATTGGATGCGAGAAAGGGGCGGATGTATGAACGACAAGCTGCTGCTCATCCTGCTCTTCACCCTGCTCATCAACGCGATCGAGACACTCTCTTACTCCGCCCGTCTGGCCGGCACCCGTTCCGCCCGCCTGGCGAGCGCCTTCTCCTTGTTCAACATTATCGTCATTTTCTCCCGGACGGCGAATATGGTTCAGATGGTGCTGATCGCGAGTCTGGTCGACCGGGCGATGCGGACCGGCCAGCTCGAGCTGGTGAGGGAACAATTCCGCTGGATTCTCGGCTCGGCTTCTCTCGGTACGGTCGCGGGCGCGCTGCTCGTGCCGACCTTCGTCGCCGTCTTCGCCCGGGCGATCTTGCGTCTCGACGCCAGCGGCTCGGTGCCCTACTTGCTGAAGGAAGCGCTGCAAGCGAAGCATCTCGGAGCGGTGAAGCACTATTTTCGCAGCCCGCGCCTGGCGTTCGTGCACAGCTTCCGGCTGGGCGGCGTGCCGAAGCGGCTGCTGGTGCTGAATACGGTCATTACCGCTATCTACACGGTCGGCGTTCTGTCCGCTCTGTACGCCGGCCTGCTCAGCCCGGATCGCTCGACAACGACGACGCTGTCCTCCGGGATGATCAACGGGATCGCCACGATCCTGCTCGCGCTTACGATCGACCCGAAGGTAGCGCTGTTGACCGACCAGGTGCTGTCCGGCCGCAAGGCCGGCGCCCAGATGAACCATATGGTTCTCATGCTCGTGATTTCGAGGTTTTTCGGCACCGTTCTGGCGCAAGCGCTCTTCATTCCCGGCGCGAAGTGGGTCGTCTGGATGAGCCAATTTTTTGTTTGATCGCGCTTTGGGGATTTCATGGTTCGATTGTCTCATTTCTGATAAAATGGATGAGAGCCGCCTTAAGATTGGAAGAAAAAGTGCCGGACGCGCTTACCGGAGATACCGCGCGGGGAGCGGATTAGTCTCCTTTAGGTCGCGTCTTTTTTTGCATGATTTAGTGGAAATATACGGGCGGGTGCAACCTTTTTCCTATCCGGCTCGTTTAAAATGTTGCAAGAGAGGGGGAACCTTGTGGTAGCGAAGGAATTAATCATAGCTGCCCAATCGGGCGATCGCGACGCTCTTATAACCCTATTGCGAGAGATCGAATCACACATATATCGAACCGCCTACTACATCCTGGGCAATGAACAGGACGCGAAGGATGCGGCTCAGGAAGCGCTCATTCGCGTGTATACCAAGATTACGTCCTATGAGGAAAAAGCCCAGTTCAAAACATGGGTACAGCGGATCGTCACCAATATATGCATAGACAAGTTTCGCCGGACGAAGACGACCGTTTCCATCGAGGAGCATAATATGGTGTTCACCTCCACGCAGGATGTGGAAGACGAGATGCTAGCTACATACGTGGCCAAGGACATCCAGGAAGCGATCGACAAGCTGCCGGATCACCACAGGGCCGTCGTAGTTCTGCGCTACTTGCAGGATTTCTCCTATAACGAAATTGCCGATTCATTAGATTTGCCGTTGAACACCGTGAAGTCTTACTTGTTCCGCGCGAGGCAGCAGCTTCAAACTTTACTCCGTGATTATCAGAAAGGTGGTGTGCGGGGATGACATGCGAAAAGGCGGTGGATTGGATGCAGCGCAGCCTGGATCATGATTTGGACGATTCGGAGCGCGAGGCTATGCTGGCTCATATAAGCCGATGCAGCGAATGTACCGAGATGTATACCCGACTCCAGCAGCTGTCGCTTGAATTAGCCCGGTTGCCGAAGGTGATGCCGCCGATCAGTTTGGTAGACGCGATTCTTCCTAGGCTGGACGAGATAGACCGCCTGCGCTCCGAATCGGCGCAGGGCGTAACCGAAGGCCAGACGAGCGCCGCCCATCACGCCTCGCCTGCAGGCTGGCTCGGTCGGCTGAAGCGGACGTTCCCGCTCGGCGCGGTTGGCGGTGTTGTAGCCGCCGGCGTCATGCTGGCGCTGTTCATAACGAATCAAGACGGGATGACGAAGCAGCAGGCAGACGATGCCACCTTGATGAGGCAATCGCAAGAGACCGCTTCGAGTATGAGGTCGAAGGCGTCAGAGGCCGCGAGCCAGCAGGATCAGCTTGCCTCCAAGATAACGTCCGGAAGCGCAGGCAGCCAGGCAGCCGCGTCGGGATCGGCCTCCACGACTTCGCCGGTGGCGCCGATGCTCCAAGAACCGGCAGGCGGCCCGACGCCGTCGTCGACCCCGGTACCAATATCGGGCGGTTCGAGCCAGCCGCTCCTCATCGCGCCGACTCCATCTTCGACGTTCACTCCGGCGGAGGGTAAGGGAGAGAGCAAAGGAGACGGCGTGTCGATCACCGGAGCGCCTAGACCGACCGGTTCGGCGGAGCTATATAATACGGATCCGAATACGAATGCGACGAATGCCGCGAACGCTTCGAACGCCTCTAACGCTTCTAACTCGACGAATGCTTCGAACGCTGCGAATGCGTCGAGTACGACGGAAGGCCCGGTAGGGGGGGAGATCGCCGACAAGTTCGAGGCGAGTTCCGAGCCCACGATTAGGACGCCGGATCCTAACGCCGACACGTCCGGCAGTATCTCCAACAAATCGGCGCCAGGCACGACCGGCTCAGACTCGGCGGACGACAAGAGCAAAAGTGGGCCTGCCACGGTGACTCCGTCTCCTGAGCGGCCCCCGATGGGGCTCACCGCGCTCCCGCCGGTGCTCCGGCTCGCCTCCCCGGATGGGCAATACCTTGCCATCTATGACACGGTCTCGCATCGGGTCACGATCAAGTCCTCCGACGAGAAAACGCTCGTCTACGCCTCCGAGCAAGTGTGGACTGAGCTCGATGCGGTCCGGTTGAACCGCTGGGCAAGCGCTACGTCGGTGTCCTACACGGTCGTGCAGGGCGAGAGCGAGAAAACGTTTCTCATCGACATCGTGAAGAAGCAGGAGACGGCGGAGACGGATGCAAAATAAGTTGGGAAAATCCATGCACACAACGTCAACCGGTACGTATGCTATAGTAACAAAGCACACGCCGCTGACATTGTATGACCACTCGCCAGGAGTGCCTAGGACCCTCCTGACGGTGTTTATATAGATGTGCTGGGACAAAAGGATGACGTCCAAAATCTACGGATTTTGACGTGATCCTTTTGTTTTTGCTACTATGATTGCAGAAGCACGGACAATTGACTATAGAAAAAGGTGCGGACGAATGGATTATAAATCGGCGGCGAGGGAAATCGCCAAGGGAGGCGCACGTCCCCTATACGTGTGCTACGGTCCGGAGCGCTACTTGCTCCAGGAATTCATCCAGTTTCTAACCGACAAGCTGATCGATCCTGCGGTTCGGGAGTTCGCCATCTCCCGTTACGACTTGGCCGAGACGAGCCTGGACACCGTCCTGGAGGATGCGGGCACGCTTCCCTTCATGGCGGAGAAAAAGCTGGTCATCGCGAAGAACGCCGTGTTCCTGACAGGAGCCAAGGATACGTCCAAGGTAGAGCACAACCCGGAGAAGCTGCTCGACTACCTCAAAACTCCATCCGACTTCAGCGTGCTGGTCCTCTTGGTCGATGCGGAGAAGCTCGACGAGCGAAAGAAGCTGGTGAAGGCGGTCAAGGACAGCTCCGTCGCCTTCCCGGCGCTGTCGGCGGAGGACTTGATCGCGTGGGTCGGCCGTCAGGCGGAACGGGCCGGATTCAGCTTCGCCGCAGGAGCGGCCGATCAATTCGTGCTGTATGCGGGGAGCAACCTCCAGACCTTGTCCGCCGAGATCGAGAAGCTGTCCCTGTACGTCGGGCAGGGCGGTCGCGTTACCGGGGATGTGGTCGATGCACTTGTGACTCGCACGACGGAGCAGAACGTGTTCATCCTGATCGAAGACATCGTCCGGCTCCGGCTGCAGCGGGCGTTCACGATCCTGCAGGAGTTAATTAAGATGAAGGAAGAGCCGGTGAAGCTGACGCTCCTCATCGCAAGGCAGTTCCGTATCATCCTGCAGGTGAAGGAGCTGTCCCGGCAAGGTTATTCCCAGCAGCAGCTGGCGAGCCAGCTCGGGCTGCACCCGTATGCGGTGAAGATCGCCGCCGAACAAGGGACGAAGTACAAGGACGAGCAGCTCGTTCGCATTCTTGAGGAGCTGGCAGAGCTGGACTATAAGCTGAAAAGCGGGAAAATCGACAAGGTGCTGGGCTTGGAGCTGTTCCTGCTGCGTTTGGCGGCTTGAGTTTTTTGTTGACATCCTCCCCCCATGAGACGAAACTAGGGAAGAAAGCCATTCATGGAACAAGGGGGAGAACGAATTATGGCTGAACCGCAAAAATCGCAAGTGCAACAGTTGGATCCGAACATGAGGCTCGAGGAGAAGGAAACGGACGGCATTCGCTGGTATTCGCCGAAGGAGGCGCCGTTCCAGCTCGCCGGCTTCCCTTGGCTGGAGCAAGAAGGCCTGTACCGGCGCTTGCCCGCCAAGCCCTCGCATCCGATCCGCACGCCGGTCGATCAATTGGCGGATTGCACCTCGGGCGGACAAGTCCGCTTCCGGACGAACTCGGGCAAGCTGTTCGTGAAGGTCGTCCTCACGGGCAGCGGTTCCATGTACCATATGCCCGCGACCGGGCAGTGCGGGTTCGACTGCTACATAGGTGAGATAGGCGCCATGAAGTACGTGAGCACGACCCGATTCGACCATACGTTAACGGAATATACGGCCCCATTGTTCGATTGGCCGAGCTTGAGCGGCGAGTCGCGTCCGATCACGCTCAACTTCCCGTTGTACACCGGCGTGAAGGAGCTGTACATCGGGCTGATGGCGGATGCATCCTTAGAGGCGCCGACGTCCTACGCGAGCGACAAGAAGATCATCGTCTACGGGACGTCGATCACGCAGGGGGGCTGTGCCAACCGTCCAGGCATGTCCTATACGAACATTTTGAGCCGTCGAATTCCGTACGAGTTCATTAATGTAGGCTTTTCCGGCAACGGCTTAGGAGAGCCGGAACTGGCTCACATCTTATCGGAGATCGAGCGACCGGCGCTGCTCGTACTCGATTATGAGGCGAACGTAGGGGCGGCGGAAAACTTGCAGCGGACATTGCCGGAGTTCATTCGCATCTACCGGGAGCGTCATGCGGACGTGCCGATCCTGGTCTGCTCGAGAATTCTCTATGCACGGGATCGTTTCGAACCGGAACTGGCTGCTCTATGCGACATACGACGCAGCATCGCGCAAGAGACGGTAGCCTCGCTGCAGGAGGCGGGAGACCGCCGTATTGAATTTTTCGACGGTGGGACCTTGCTGGGGAACGACTATGACGAGTGCACGGTGGATGGGGTTCACCCGACGGATCTGGGCTTTCAGCGCATGGCGGATGGCTTGGAGCCGGCGTTCCGCCGGATGCTGGAGACGGGGAAGGAAGGCTAGTCGAGAAGTGCAGCACGAAAAAAGTCCTTTGCGGCCGCGAATGCGGAAGCAAAGGACTTTTTATGTTCCAACCCTTAGCCTTGAGCGGAAATCGAGTTGAACAATTTCGCCAGGCGGGATTTTTTGCGGGCAGCCGCATTTTTATGAATTAATCCTTTTGTCACTGCCTTATCAAGCTTCTTCGTAGCAGCGAGCAAGGTTTCTTTCATGGATTCCACGTCTTGGCCCGCAGCAGCAGTTTCGAACGATTTCACTGCAGTGCGAAGTGCAGATTTCTGGGAAGCGTTCTGAAGACGACGCTTTTCGCTGGTTTTAACACGTTTGATTGCGGATTTAATGTTAGGCATTGCGTTCACCTCCTTAAGACATTGCCAATTCCATTGCTACTTCATCTCAAGCACAACTTCACATATTCTATCACGAGCCCATGCAAAAAGCAACCAGGAAACAGGCAAACCCCTTAAGTGCAAAAGGGCCCGGTGAATAACGAAATCCGCATCTAGGCAACCTAGAACTGGGTTTTCACGTGGAAGAAAGGAGCGGAAATGCAGCATGGACAATCGATTGTACGCGGTCCGCACGGACCTTGCCCTGGAAGCCAAAGAGATGGCTTCCCAGACGCTCGGAGAGACGATTCCCGGCGTCCACACCGAAACGATTCAAAACGAGGACTGCACCTTAACGCGGATGGATATTCAGAATGAGCAGGGCTCCCGCGCGGTCGGCAAAATGATAGGGCATTACATAACGTTCGAGGTCCCGCGCCTTCGGGAGAAGGATTCCGACCTCCAGGATCGGATCGCGACGAAGTTCGCCCAGGAATTCGCTGGGTTTCTGGACAAAATCGGCATCACCAAGGCGGCTAAAGTGCTCATTATCGGGCTCGGCAACTGGAATGTGACGCCGGACGCGCTCGGTCCGCTCGTGGTGGAGAACGTCATGGTGACGCGCCATTTCTTCGAGCTGATGCCGGATCAAGTCAGCCCGGGTTACCGACAGGTGAGCGCCGTCGCACCCGGGGTGCTCGGCATTACCGGGATCGAGACGAGTGAGATCGTGCAAGGGGTCGTGGACCGGTCGAAGCCGGATCTCGTCATCGCGATCGACGCGCTCGCCTCCAGAGCGCTCGAGCGGGTTAACACGACGATTCAGATCGCCGATACGGGCATCCATCCCGGCTCGGGCGTCGGCAACAAACGCAAGGGGCTGACGCGCGAGTTTCTAGGCGTCCCGGTCATAGCGATCGGCGTTCCTACGGTCGTATACGCCTCCACCATCGTCAACAGCACGATGGATATGCTGCTCTCGCATTTCAAGAAGCAGACGAGCGCGACTCAGCAAATCTTCGGCCTGCTCGACGGCATGCAGGAGAACGACCGCCTGCAGATGGTGAAGGAAGTGCTCGATCCGCTCGGCCACGACCTGCTCGTCACGCCGAAGGATATCGATCAGTTCATCGAGGACATCGCCAACATTATCGCGAGCGGGTTGAATGCGGCGCTGCACGAAGCGATCGATCAAGACAATGTCTCCGCGTACACGCACTAAAGCTGGAATGGACTGAAACGACACCTATGTCGACTGCGGCGATGTGGGTGTTTCTGTTAAGTATAAAGCCCTTGGAATTAGCAAAAAAGAAGTGTGGAAACTAAGGATACGACTGAAGCTAAGTTAGGGAAAGGAGGCATCGCCATGCGGGTGAATACGATCGGCAAGCTGCTGATGGCGGTCTGCCTGTGGTTGACCGCCTTCGGGACCGGCCCGGGCAGCTCGCTGATCGCGGCCGAGCGCCAAGGCCCCGTAAATCCGGCCGACCCGAACCGGGCGGAACAGACCGGAGCCCCGGAAGCGGTCCAGTTCCGGCTCGAGGTACGCTCCAGCCCGGTGGCGACCCAGATCAGCTCGGTGCCGCTCGCGGAGACGCGAATGAGCAAAGCATGGGCGAAGCGGAGCGAGCCGAACCCGCCGCTTGACGGTAATAAGGTGACCGAGCTGCTGCTGCCGCTATCCGATACGGCGCTCGTGGTGCAGTCCGCGGAGGGCGAGGTGCGACTAGCTCTGGTTTCACCGGATTTGCTCGTCGAGCTCGGGACGGGGAAGCAGTGGACGATCGGCCGATCCTCGTGGAACTGGCTGCGGGCGCAAGCGCTGGAACTCAGGGTGCGCCATTACGGGACGCTGCTCGATTGGAAGGACGCTCGGAACAAGCTGCCCCGCAAGAGCGTCTTCCAAGTGACCGATCTTGAGACGGGGCTGTCGTTCCGCGTACAGCGAAGGGCCGGCAGCCAGCATGCCGACGTTCAGCCCATGACGAAGGCGGATACGGCGATCATGAAACGGATCTACGGGGGACAATGGAGCTGGAAGCGAAGAGCCATCCTGGTCGTTACCGACGAGGGCGACCGGTTGGCGGCTTCCATGCACGGCATGCCGCATGGAGGTGATGGCATCCCGGGCAACAATTTTTCTGGACATTTCTGCATCCACTTCCGGGGGAGCACGACCCACAAATCCGATTCGGTGGACATGGCGCACCAATTGATGGCATACAAAGCGGCCGGCAGACTGGTCGCCTATCTAGAGAGTCTGGAGCCTTATGAGCTGGCGGCCGCCTTGCTGGAAGGACTGGGGCAGCACGATCACGCCATCGTGGCGGCGGCGACTCCGGGCCTATCCCCGGAGGACCGGAAAGCGCTGGACAAGCAGTTCGATACCGTAACCGCGGTCAAGCTGGATAAGTGGGAACGGTCGGACCTCTCGGAAGGTGCATTGACCGAACAAGTCCGGCAGACCGCCCTTGTCTCTCGCAAGGGAAGCCGGTCCGCCAAAGAAACGTTTTCCTTCACCGCAGCGAGAGCAAGCCTGGACTCGCCGTGGCGTCTAATCGACATCGTTAAGACGCCTCGTTGATCGCCTGGAGCTTAGTTAAGAAAGGAAGCTGGGTTCGAATGCGCAAGTCGAACAAATACACGTTGGCTGCTCTGATCGTACTATTGGCTATACTGGCTGCAACCCGGAGCGGCGTTCAAGCCGCACCGGCTGAATTGTCCCCAATCACTCCCGGCGAAGCTCCGGCGGCGACGAAACGGGTCGCGATTGTGATCGACGATTTCGGCAATCGCATGAGCGGCACGGAGCAAATGATGGAAATGCCGGTTCCGATTACGGTAGCCATCATGCCGTTCATGCCGACAACTAAGAGCGACGCGGAACTCGCGCAAAAGGCCGGTCATGAAGTGATCGTCCACATGCCGATGGAGCCGCTGCGGGGCAAGAAGAGCTGGCTGGGACCGGGCGCGATCATGACCGCGATGAGCGACAACGAAATTCGCCGGAAGGTAAACGAGGCGATCGACAGTGTGCCGCATGCCATCGGGATGAACAACCATATGGGCTCCAAGGCCACTACCGATCCCCGGGTGGCTCGTATCGTGCTGGAGGTATGCAAGGAGAGGGGGTTGTTCTTCCTGGACAGCCGTACCTCTTATTTCAGCTTGATGAAAAAAATCGGACAAGAGGTCGGGGTCCCCGTCGTGGAAAATCAACTCTTCCTTGACGACACGGTCAGTCAAGTCCATGTGAAACGGCAGCTGCGCAAAATCCTCACGCACCTCGAAGGGGCCAATCAATGCATTGCCATCGGTCATGTCGGCGGTTCCGGCAAAACCACAGCCTCTGCATTGCGGGAGTCCATTCCCGAGCTCTCCAAGCAGTTCGAGTTCGTGAAGCTTTCCACGCTCGTACCGAGGTTGTTAACCCGCTGACGCCCGGCCGGACATCCGCACAGCCGTTCCAGGCTCCTTCCGCATAGCATAACGATAAGCCTGATGGGGGCCCGCGGAAGGGGGAGCGTTCGTGAGCATTCAGTATGTGAGGAGCAAATGGCTCCGGACCGAGGCGGTGGCCCGTGATCGCCGGGTGCGCGCCTATGTGCCGGAAACCGCTATTTTCGCTGCCGGCAGCCTCACACGGATGTTGAACAGTTACAACACGGTTTATGTGAAGCCGGATCATGGGAATCATGGCACCGGGGTTATGCGCGTTTGGAGGAGCAAAGCCGGAGGCAAATACTCGGTCCAGTCGGGCAGCCGGACGCGATCGTACCGTTCGGTCGGCGCGCTCTATACCGCACTGCAGGCGGCGAGGATCGGCCGACAGCGCTATCTGGTGCAGCGCGGAATTCGGCTGTGCCGGTATGAAGGGCGGCCGTTCGATCTCCGCATAATGGTGCAGTCCAATCCCGAGCATAAATGGGAGGTCACGGGCATGCTGGCCCGGGTGGCCGGATCGCGGGGCGTCGTCACGAATGTCCGCCATGGCGGTGCCGTTGTCTCGATGGACCGAGTCTGCCGCAGCATCGGCATGAATCTGAGCCAGATTGCGGCGCTGCGCAGCCGGCTTCGGAAAGTGGGCCTCAGAACCTCGTCCGCGATGCTGCGCCGGTTCAAGCGGATCAAGGAGCTAGGCCTCGATGTTGGCCTGGATAAATCCCGGCGGCCTTGGATCATCGAGGTGAACACAAGCCCGGACTTGTCTTTGTTTTTACGCGTGAAAGACCACAGGGAGTTTCGCAAAATGTACAAGTATGCGCTCGCCTACGGGAAAAAATTCCCGCCCCGCAAGTCCAAGCGGTCTAAAAAGTAAGTCACAAGCTCTGGCAGCCCTAACCGGCCCGCCGGAGTTTTTTTGTAGGAGTGCTTAACCCGGGATCGCCGGGAATCGTCGGCTTCTCGCCAACTGGCGACTCCGGTGTAATAGATTAGAAGTTTTGCAGACTTGGTTCTACTCAGCCTCCCGATTTCATAGATTAATATCAGCTAGATTCACAGAGCGCGGGAGGGAATCGGATGAAATGGGTAGTCGCAACATTAAACCTGAGCAAAGTGAACCGGACGGTTCGCAAAATTCGTACCATGAGCAAACTTCTGACAGCGTTGGCGGTCGGAACGCTCGCCTTTTTCATCGTCACCGGTCTGTTCTCGATTGTGTCCAACAAGAATAACGCCTCGTCCATCTCTTCTATGAAAGGGATGGCGGCCAACTTATCGCTCACTTTCTTCCTCGATATGGTAGCGATGGAAATGCCGTTCATGAACACTAGCGGCTATGCACACGCGTTGTCGCCGGGCAATACGGCCAATTTCCTGCTTCAATATATGACCGGCGTCAATGCCCGGGATCCGAAGAGCCTGCTGGCCGCCGAGCTTCCCGGTCTCGCGAACGAGACAAGCGCGCTCTTGTATTCCGGCCAAGCGACGAAGGTGAACGACGGCCCGGCCGATTACATGCCGCTGCCGCAGGCGATCACACAAGTGCCGACGACAGGCACCGGAACGGGATCCGGCGGGGTCGCGCCGACACCTACACCTGCAACCGGCGCAGGCGCGGGTGGAACGACCGGCACGCCGGGAGGGGCGGGGAACGAGGTGTCCAAGGAACCGAGAGTGTTCCTCTATCATTCGCACAACCGGGAATCGTTCCTGCCCGAGCTCGCCTCCAAAGGGATCAAGGACCCCGACGGCGCTTACGATTCCGACATCAACATTACGCTCGTCGGCAAACGGCTGAAGGACAAGCTGGAGGGGCTAGGCATCCCTACGCTGCAGTCGACGACGGATTACCCCAGCACGGAAAAAGGGTTCAACTACGCCAAATCGTACGCCTATTCGGCCAAAACGGTACAAACGGCCATGGCGGCTCATTCGGCTCTCGATATGATCTTCGATATTCATCGCGATGCGCTGGCCCGAGACCGGACGACGGTGAAGCTGAATGGCAAAGATTACGCACAAGTGTACTTCATCGTCGGCACGAAAAACCCGAACTGGAAGCAAAACGCCGAATTCGCCAACCGGCTGCACACGATTTTGGAGGAGCGGTACCCCGGCATCTCGCGGGGCGTATACGCCAAGTCCTCGCAAGGCAACGGAGAGTACAACCAGCACCTGTCGCCGAACAGCATGCTCCTCGAAGTAGGCGGACCGTACAACTCGCTGGAGGAAATGTACCGCACGTCGGATTTGCTCGGCGAGCTGATCGCGGAGCTGGTGCGGCAGGACGAGCAAGCGGAAAAAGTAAACGGCTCCGGGGCGCCAGCCAAGAAAAACATGTAGCTCGGTCGGCCCGCGGATGGCTACTTTAAAGGAGGTCGCGCAGTGAGAAACATAAACTGGTTGTCGGATTTATTCGGGCTTTGGCGGGCGGGTCGGGGCATACGGGCGGCGTTTCTCGCTTGTGCGGCGTTCACGTTCCTGCTCCTGACGGCAGTCGGCGTTGCCGGGGTATGGCTGGCCAAGGACGGAGCGCGCTCTTCCCCTGCCATGCAGCGGTTCGCGGCGTCGGTCGTCCGGCCGTTCTTCCTCGATATGATGAGCCTGGAGGTGCCTCACTTGTCCGAGGCGCGGCAAGGAGGCTCGATCTTCGCCGGGAAGCGGGTGATCGGGTACTTGACCGGCCTCTGGCTGCAGGTGAATCCGTCGGAGCCGAGGTCGCTGCTCGCGGGCGAGCTGCGAGGCTTGCCACAGGGCGGAGCCCAGGGCCCCAGAACGGGGGCTGGCGGTCCGGCCGGCACAGCAGGGGGAGGCGGAGGGTTCCCGCCTAGCCCCACTCCGCAGGCTACCCCGGCTCCCTCTGAAACGCCTGCGAGTACCGCCACGCCGACTCCTGCACCGACGGCGACTGCAACTGCGACTGCAACGCCTGCCGTGACGCCGGCTTCGGGGCTCACGACGAATGGCCGCAAGGCGGTGCTCATCTATCACTCCCACCCGAGGGAATCTTGGGTACCGGAGCTGCAGGCGGGCACGGTGGCGGACGCGGAGAGCGCGGACAAGAACATCACGCAGGTCGGGCGGAGGCTCGCCGAGCAGCTGGAGAAGGCCGGCATCGGGACGATTCACTCAGGCACGGATTATAAGACGACGGTACCGGATTACAATTGGAACTTTTCCTATAAATATTCACAGCAAACGGTTCAAGAAGCATTTGCCGCGAATGATCGGCTGACGTTTCTGTTCGACATCCACCGGGACTCGGCGGCCAGGAAAATCACGACCGCCACGATCGGCGGCGCGGATTATGCGAAGGTGTACTTCATCGTCGGGAAGAAAAACGAGCATTGGGAGCAAAACGAGGCGTTCGCCAAAAAAATGCACGACCGGCTGGAAGCGGAGTATCCGGGGCTGTCCAGAGGCATTCTGGATAAAGCGGCGGGAGGCCACGGAGAGTACAATCAATCGCTCTCCCCGAACAGTATGCTGCTGGAGATCGGCGGGGCTTACAACACCTTGGAGGAATGCAACCGGACGGCCGACATCCTGGCCAAGGTGATCGGGGATCTTTACTGGGACGCGGAAAAAGTGAATGGAAGCGTCTCTATAGGCAAAAACCGGCAGGCCGGGCCAACCGGCGGATAAAGACGGATCGCTGCATGCGGGAGGAGAGTGGACGATGATGTCCCGGTACACACTGACTTTGCTCGGACTTGTGCTGATGACCGGCTTCGGTATCTTTTTCGGCGTCGAGATCGCGACTAGGGGGATGGAGCGGATCCAAGGACCGGTTTACCCGGCGGACGCGGGTCTGCCTGCGGTGGAGAGCGCCGCCCCCGGCCGCGGCAATACGGCGCAGGCAGCCGGCACGGTCCAGACCGGGGCGCAGAACGGCGCGACGCGTCCGCAGACTGGCGGCACCGCGCCCGCGACTGGCGGGAAAACCGGCACTAACGGCCCGGTACCGCAGGCGGGCGCCGGCACGGGAGCGGGGGCGGTCTCGGGGGCGGGTACAGGTGCTGGCACTGGCGCGGGCAACGGGCAGCATGCGCCGACCGGAGCGGGCCTCCCTGCGGGCAGCGCGGACTCCGGCGTGAACAAGCTCGGCAACGGGATCGGCGATCTGCTGCAGGGCATGGCGCATTCTGCGATTCGAGCTGTGGTGGGGCTGTTCGACGGCCTGGTGAATTAGTCCCGCCCGCACTTCCCCTGAGCGCTTCTTGGTACCGGACGGCTGCCGCGTTGCTGGAGTTCGCCGTTGCTGGTATAATAGGAAGTATTTGAAACGCAGGGGGATCAGCATGTCCGAACGTTTGGAACGTCAGCAAAAAATCCGCAACTTCTCGATCATCGCCCACATCGACCATGGCAAGTCGACGTTGGCCGACCGGATCCTGGAGTTTACCGGGGCGCTCTCCTCGCGCGAAATGCAGGAGCAGGTGCTCGACCAGATGGATCTGGAGCGGGAACGCGGCATTACGATTAAACTGCAGGCCGTTCGGTTGAACTATCGCGCCGATGACGGCGAACAATACATTCTGAATTTGATCGATACTCCGGGACACGTCGACTTCACGTACGAGGTGTCGCGGAGCATGGCCGCGTGCGAAGGCGCGCTTCTCGTCGTGGATGCGGCCCAAGGCATCGAGGCTCAGACGCTTGCCAACGTGTATTTGGCTCTGGACAACAACTTGGAGATTTTGCCGGTCATCAATAAGATCGACCTGCCGAGCGCCGACCCCGAGCGGGTTAAGGCGGAGATCGAGGAAGTCATCGGCTTGGACACGAGCGACGCGGTGCTCGCTTCCGCGAAGGCCGGGATCGGGATCAAGGAGATTTTGGAGCAGGTCGTTCAGAAGGTTCCGCCACCACAGGGCGACGAGAATGCGCCGCTCAAGGCGCTGATCTTCGACTCCCACTATGACGCGTACAAGGGCGTCATCGTTTATGTGCGGGTCGTCGACGGGACGATTCGCAAAGGCACCCCGATCCGCTTCATGGCCACCGGCGCGGAGTTCGAGGTTATCGAGGTAGGCGCCTTCAAGCCGCGCATGTCTATCGTGGACGAGCTCACGATCGGCGACGTCGGCTTCGTCGTGGCGGGGATCAAGAATGTGAAGGATACGCGCGTAGGCGACACGATCACGGATGCGAAGAGGCCCGCTCCCGAGCCGTTGCCCGGCTACCGCAAAATCAATCCGATGGTCTATTGCGGGCTGTATCCGATCGAGACGTCGGACTACAACGACTTGCGCGAAGCGCTGGAGAAGCTCGAGCTGAACGACGCTTCCTTGAAGTACGAGCCGGAGACGTCATCTGCGCTTGGTTTCGGCTTCCGCTGCGGGTTCCTTGGCTTGCTGCACATGGAGATTATCCAGGAGCGCATCGAGCGGGAATTCAACATTCCGCTCATTACGACCGCTCCGAGCGTTATTTTCCGGGTGACGCTGACGAACGGCGAAGTACTGCACATCGACAATCCTTCGTTGTACCCGGAGACCGGACGCATCGATTACGTGGAGGAGCCTTACGTTAAGGCGTCCATTATCGTGCCTAACGACTACGTAGGTGCAATCATGGAGCTCTGCCAAGGCAAGCGCGGCGAGTTCCTCAACATGGAATATCTCGACACGACCCGCGTCACGCTGACGTACGACATGCCGCTGTCCGAGATCGTCTACGACTTTTTCGATCAGCTGAAGTCGAGCACGAAAGGCTACGCTTCGTTCGATTACGTGTTGTCCGGCTACAAACGCTCGAATTTGGTCAAAATGGACATCCTGCTCAACAACGAACAGGTGGACGCGCTGTCGTTCATCGTGCACCGCGACCGGGCGTACAACCGGGGCCGGATCATTTGCGAGAAGCTGAAGGACATCATTCCACGCCAAATGTTTGAGGTGCCGATTCAGGCGGCGATCGGGCATAAGGTCGTGGCGCGGGAGACGGTCAAGGCGATGCGCAAAAACGTGTTGGCCAAATGTTACGGCGGCGACATCTCGCGGAAGCGCAAGCTGCTCGAAAAGCAGAAGGAAGGCAAGAAGCGTATGAAGCAGGTGGGTAGCGTGGAGGTTCCGCAAGAGGCCTTTATGGCGGTCTTGAAAATCGACGAGTAGTCGTGCCAAAGCTCAAAACCATTAAAGCGCATAACGTCACGACAGGACTTAAGGGCCTCCGCGCTCCCGTTGCAGTCAGGTTTCTTTGATGAAATTTTGGCTAATGTAGAAACAAGACTGCAAGAGGTCGCTGCTCCGGCTCCTTAAGACCTTTTGTGACTTGGCGCTTCGCATAGTTTTTGGGGAGGAGGCTCGAGAAGCCTCCTCGTCGATTTTTGTGGGGGAGTTAAAACAAGGAACCTCCACGCGGGAAGGGGGAGTAGGAAGAAATGATGAGACAAAAGACGGAGCTGCCAAAGGCGGTGTACATTCACATCCCTTTTTGCACGAACAAGTGCCACTACTGCGACTTCAACTCGTACGTGCTGAAAGGGCAGCCGGTGCAGGATTATCTCGACGCCCTCGAGCGCGAGATGGAGCGGACTGTGACCGAGGTGCCGGCGCGTGCGATCGAGACGGTATTCGTCGGCGGAGGCACGCCTACCGTGCTGCTGCCGGATCAGATGCGGCGGTTTCTGCAGCTCGTGCAGACGTATTTTCCCGATCAGGCGGCCGGTCTCGAGTTCTCGATGGAAGCGAATCCCGGGACGACCGATCTCGAGAAGCTGCATGCGATGAAGGAAGGCGGCGTGAACCGGATCAGCTTTGGCGTGCAATCGTTCGACAACGCGCTTTTGCTCGAGCTCGGACGGATCCACAATACGGACGACGTGTACCGGAGCCTCGAGAACGCGAAGGCGGTCGGCTTCGACAACTTGTCCATCGACCTCATGTTCGGCCTGCCGAAGCAGACGACGGCGATTATGGAGGACACGCTGGACAAAGCGCTGGCGCTCGATCTTCAGCATTATTCCATCTACAGCCTGAAGATCGAGGAGAACACTCTCTTCCACACGTTGTACCACAAGAACAAGCTGCCGCTGCCGGACGAGGAAGACGAGCTGGCGATGTACTTGACGATCATGCGTCGATTGAAGGAAGCGGGGTACGAGCAGTACGAGATCAGCAACTTCGCCCGGCCGGGCCGTCAGAGCCGCCACAACTCCGCCTATTGGCGCAACGAGAGCTATTACGGGATCGGAGCAGGGGCGCACGGGTATATGCGAGGCTTCCGCCACGTTAATATCAAGGGCGTGCAGCCGTACATCGAGGCGACGCGACAGGGGCTCCCGATTCTCGAGCGGTTCGAAGTCACCGAGCAGGAAGCGATGGAAGATTTCATGATGGTGGGTTTGCGCCAGCTGCGAGGAGTGAAGCGGGAGGAGTTCCGCGCGCAGTTCGGCCGCGAGCTGCAAGAGGTGTTCGCCGCGCCGCTCCAGCGTCTGATCGCGCAAGGGATGCTGATCAGCGACGGTGAGGGTTACCGGCTGTCCGAGCAAGGCTTGCTGTTCGGGAACGACGTATTCGCGCAATTCCTGGAGGATTGAGTGAAGCGTAAGGTAGGGCCTTTTAACGGTGCCCCTGCATCCGAATGGTTGAAAAAACGCTTGCTCAATCATACGTACTGATGTATATTTATACATATTTCAGTACGAACTCGACATTCATGGGTGGGATGCAAGATGAACATGACGGTGACTTGCCGGAAGGCGGCCGCGGATGACGTGGACGCGTTGTATGAGCTGATTCAAGGATATGCGGAAAAAGGAATTATGCTGCCGCGTTCTAGGGAAGCGCTCCTGCGCTATATAGATACGTTCGTGATTGCGGAAGCGGGGGGACAATTCGTCGGCTGCGGCTCGCTCTTCAGGCTCGGGACGGATCTCGTCGAGATTCGCTCGCTCGGGGTCACGGACGGGCACAAGGGGATGGGCATCGGTAGCCGGGTCGTCGAGTTCCTAGTGGATGAGGCGAGGAAGGAAGGCATTCCTAAGGTCATGGCCTTGACGTACGAAGACAAATTTTTTGAGAAAAACGGCTTCACCGTCGTCAACAAGGAGATTTTTCCGGAGAAGGTTTGGACCGATTGCGTCCATTGCAAAAAGCAGCACTGCTGCGACGAAATAGCGGTTCTGAAGCGCCTTGACTGACTTGACAAGGGGCTTTTCTTTTTGGTATTTTGTTTATAGGAATTAGCACTCCTTTCGCTCGAGTGCTAACGATGAGGGGAAATACACCAGCGTAACGCATGGGACCTGCAGGGAGGGCGGCCATATGTTATCGGAACGTCAGAGATTAATACTTAGCGCCATCGTGGATGACTATATTCGGTCGGCCGAACCGGTCGGATCCCGTACGATCTCCAAGCGCACCGACGTCAGCTTCAGTCCGGCGACGATCCGCAACGAGATGTCGGATCTGGAGGAGCTCGGCTTTCTCGAGCAGCCCCATACTTCTGCCGGCCGTATTCCTTCTAATAAAGGCTATCGCTATTATGTCGACCATCTGGTGAAGCGGGGCAACCTGTCGAGACAGGAGCTCGAGGTCATCAAGCAGTTTTTCGCGGAGAAGCTGGATGAGATGGAGCGCGCGATTCAGCACGTGGCCGTCATTCTATCCAGCTTGACGAATTATACGTCGATCGTCTTGGGTCCCGAGCTGATGGGGACGACGCTCAAGCATGTGCAGATGATCCCGCTGAACGACCAATCCGCCGTCGTGATCGTCGTCACGAACACCGGCCACGTCGAGAATAAGGTCGTCATGATCCCGGACGGCGTCTCGATGTCGGAGATGGAGCGGGTCGTGAACATGCTGAATGCGCGGATGACGGGCGTGCCGCTCTTGCATTTCAAGTCGAAGCTGTACAATGAGATCGGCGCGGAGCTCAGCCATTACTCGACGCAGTACGAAGAATTGGTGAGCTTGATCGAAGGCGTGCTGCTGCACGACGAGGATGACCGCATCTTCATCAGCGGCGCTACGAACATGCTGACGCAGCCGGAGTTCCGGGACGTGGGCAAGGTCAAGAGCATTCTCGATCTGTTCGACGAGACCCAGACGCTGATGCGGCTCGTGTCCGCCACCTCCGACGGCATTCAAGTGCGAATCGGAACGGAGAACACCGTAGAAGCAATGAATACGTGCAGCTTGATCACAGCCACATACTCGATTGACGGACGTACGCTAGGCACGATCGGCATCATGGGACCGACACGCATGGAATATGGCAAAGTGATCAGCTTGCTCGATGTGCTCTCGAAGGATATGGCGGTCTTGCTGGGCCGCTGGTACAAGTAATCGGGAAGTTAACGCCAAAGTGATGCAGTAGGGGATGCGAATCGGATGAAGCAGGGGAATGCGGACAGCGAAGAGCGGTATGCCACGCTGCTGAACAATGCGGGGGCCATTCGGGCCATCTGCTCGGCGGTGGAAGGCACGCTTGGCCCGAAGGGGCTCGATACGATGCTCGTCGGCCCGGGCGGCGAGGTGCTAGTCACGAACGACGGAGCGACGATTCTGCAGCAGATGGACGTCACGCACCCGGCGGCGCGCATGCTCGTGCAGGTCGCGAAGTCGCAGCAGGAGCGCGTCGGCGACGGCACGACGACGGCGACGGTGCTGGCCGGCGCCCTCGTGGCCGAGGGTGTCGGCCAGGTGACGCGGGGCGTGCCCGTGTCGAAGGTCGTCACCGGGATGCAGGAAGGCGTCCGGCTCGCCGCCGAGATGCTGCAGGCCCGGAGCCGGCCGATCGAAGGCTTGGGCGACCCGAGGCTGTACCGGGTCGCCCACGTGGCGGCGCGCGAGGACCGGCAGCTGGCCGAGCTCGTCATGGCCGCCGCCGACCGGCTCGGCGTAGACGCGCTGAGCGGCGAGGAGCACCGGTTCGCGGACGCGATCGTCGCGCACGACAAGCCGCTCTCCGAGGTGTGGACCGGCTTGCTGCTGAAGCACAAGCCGATCCACGCCCAGATGCTCGCGGTGGAGCGCGAGCGGCCGCGGGTGCTCGTGCTGCACGACGGCCTGGAGCCGGAGAAGCAGGACGAGGAAGCGATGGTGACGGAGGCCGGGTTCCACCGGTATTTGCAGCTGAAGGAAGAGTTCAAGACGAATCTGGATAAGCTGCTCGAGCTCGGCATCGGATTCGTCGCCGTCGACCGCGGGGTCGACCAGGAGGCGGAGCAGTTTTGCGCCGACCATGGCATCATCGTGCTGCAGCGCGTGCCGAAGCGCGACCTGCAGCGCATCTGCGACCACACCGGCGCGCGGCCGATCCGCCGCTCGGTGCTGAAGAAGGCGTCGGCCGAGCTCGCGCCGTACCTCGGCGCCTGCGCCACGATCCGCTACGACGCGCGGATCGAGCAGGTACGCCTCGCCGGCGGCGCCGGCCTGCCCGCCGCGACCGTGCTCGTCGGCGGGAGCACCGCCGAAGTCGTCGGCGAGCGGGCGCGCATCGCCCGCGACGCCGCCTCGGCGGTGCAGGCCGCCGTGCGCGGCGGCTACTTGCCCGGCGGCGGCGCGGTTGAGCTCGCCGCCGCCCACGAGCTTGACCGCTATCGCGAGACGGTCAAGGGCATGGAGGCGTTCGGCGTCGCCGCCGTCGTCGCCGCGCTGCAGAAGCCGCTCGCGCAGATGGTGCTGAACGCCGGGTTCAACCCGCTCGAGCAGGTCGAGCAGGTGCGGGCGGCTCAGCTCGCGGCGCAGTCGGACAGCATCGCCGTCGATTGCGACACGGGACGGCTCATGGACGTGTTGGAGCGGGGCATCGTCGACCCCGCTCCCGTGAAGATTCACGCGCTGCTCGCCGCAGGCGAAGTGGCGGCCGCCGTGCTGCGCATCCATACGGTCATCAAGATGAAGTCGAGTGAGAACGGGTA
This sequence comes from Paenibacillus sp. HJGM_3, assembly GCF_045062745.1. Lineage (NCBI taxonomy): Bacteria > Bacillati > Bacillota > Bacilli > Caryophanales > Paenibacillaceae > Paenibacillus > Paenibacillus sp. HJGM_3. The sequence continues at coordinate 218,963 of NZ_JBJGED010000008.1, read as the reverse complement.
ACCGTTTGAGCATAAAGGTTCCACCATCACGCCCATCGCGCAGATCCATAAGCAAGGCATAGAGAACATAACCGGATTAGGACAAGGAGGTGAACTGAAAGGTGAAAGAGCAAGATCCGACTGTAACCGAAACGATGGAAACGAAGCAAGCTACCCCTACGGAAGACCACCTGGAAGGTTCAAATAACGCGAAGGCGACGGAAGCGGAGGCGGCACAAGCCGAAACCGGCTTCGAGCAGGAAAGCGGTGGTGAGGAAGCGGCCGCGAATCCGCTCGCGCAGGAGCTCGAAGCCCAGCGCAAGCTGGCCGACGAGAATTATCAGCGCTACTTGCGCACCCAAGCGGACTTCGACAACTTCCGCCGGCGTTCCCGCCAGGAGAAGGAAGATTTCGCGAAGTACGCTTCGGCGAAGCTGATCGAGCAGCTGCTCCCGATCGTCGACAACTTCGAGCGTGCGATCGGAGCTTCCCGCGAAGCGAAGGATGTGGACGCGCTGCAGAAGGGCGTCGACATGATCTTCCGCCAGCTGGAGCAAGTGCTCGCGAACGAGGGGCTCGCGCCGATGAACGCAGTCGGCCAGCCGTTCAATCCCGAGTTCCACCAAGCGATCATGCAGGTGGAATCCGACGAGCACGAGGAAGGCATCGTAGTAGAAGAGGTTCAAAAAGGGTATGTATTAAAAGATAAAGTGTTGCGTCCAGCGATGGTTAAGGTCAGCCAATAACCAACCCGAACATTAACCCTTAGGAGGTTCAACTAATGTCCAAAGTTATCGGTATCGATTTAGGCACAACGAACTCTTGCGTAGCGGTCATGGAAGGCGGCGAAGCCGTCGTCATCGCGAACGTGGAAGGCAACCGCACGACCCCTTCGGTCGTCGGGTTCAAGAAGGACGGCGAGCGCGTCGTAGGGGAAACTGCGAAGCGTCAAGCGATCACGAATCCGGACCGCACGGTCATCTCGATCAAGCGCCACATGGGCACGAACCACAAGACGAAGATTGACAACAACGAATACACGCCTCAAGAAATTTCCGCTATGATCCTGCAAAAGCTGAAAGCCGACGCGGAAGCTTACCTGGGCAGCACGGTCACGCAAGCCGTCATCACCGTACCGGCCTACTTCAACGACAGCCAACGTCAAGCGACGAAGGACGCGGGGAAGATTGCCGGCCTGGAAGTGCTGCGGATCGTCAACGAGCCTACGGCGGCTGCATTGGCCTACGGCTTGGAGAAGACCGAAGACCAGACGATTCTCGTCTATGACTTGGGCGGCGGAACGTTCGACGTCTCGATTCTGGAGCTGGGCGACGGCTTCTTCGAAGTAAAGGCGACGAGCGGCGACAACAAGCTGGGCGGCGACGACTTCGACCAAGCGATCATCGACTACTTGGCGGCCGAATTCAAGAAGGAGCACGGCATTGACCTGGCGAAGGACAAAGCGGCCGTTCAACGCTTGAAAGACGCCGCGGAGAAGGCGAAGAAAGAATTGTCCACCGTGCTCACGACGACGATCTCCCTTCCGTTCATCACGGTTGTGGACGGCGTGCCGCAGCACTTGGAGGTCAACCTTACCCGCGCCAAATTCGAAGAGCTGACCGTGAGCCTCGTAGAGCGCACGCTCGGTCCTACGCGTCAAGCGCTCAGCGATGCCGGCCTTAGCGCGAACGAAATCAACAAGGTCGTCCTGGTCGGCGGCTCCACTCGGATCCCGGCCGTACAGGAAGCGATCAAGAAGCTGATCGGTAAAGAGCCTCACAAGGGCGTGAACCCGGACGAAGTCGTAGCGCTCGGCGCGGCGATCCAAGCGGGCGTCCTGACCGGCGACGTGAAGGACGTAGTCCTGCTCGACGTGACGCCATTGTCCCTCGGAATCGAAACCGCGGGCGGCGTGTTCACGAGAATGATCGATCGCAACACGACGATCCCGACGAGCAAATCGCAGGTGTTCTCGACCTATGCCGACAATCAGACGAGCGTAGAGATTCATGTCCTTCAGGGCGAGCGCTCGATGGCGGCGGACAACAAGACGCTCGGCCGCTTCATGCTGGGCGACATTCCTCCGGCGCCGCGCGGCATTCCGCAGATCGAAGTCACCTTCGACATCGATGCGAACGGGATCGTGAACGTGTCGGCCTTGGATAAGGGAACCGGCAAGAGCCAAAAGATTACGATCACGTCCTCCAGCGGCTTGACCGACGCGGAGATCGATAAAATGATGAAGGAAGCGGAAGCCCACGCCGAAGAAGACCGCAAACGCAAAGAAACGGTCGAAGCCCGCAACCAGGCCGACCAGCTGATCTACTCGACCGAGAAGACGCTGAAGGATTTGGGCGACAAGGTCGACCAAGGCGAAATCGACAAGGCGAACGCGGCTAAGGATAAGCTGAAACAGGCGCTGGAAGGAAACGACCTCGAGGCGATCAACAAAGCGTCCGAAGAGCTGTCCGAAGTCGTGCAGCAGCTGTCCGTGAAGCTGTACGAGCAAGCGGCTCAAGCCGCCCAAGGGGCGGAAGGCGCAGCAGGCGGCGCGGCCGGCGGAGATGCGAAGAAGGACAACGTCGTGGACGCCGATTACGAAGTCGTAGACGACAAGAAATAAGGCTTTTCAGTCCGGCGGATCGGAAGCTGGCGCCAGGGGCGGGTTATGCCCTGGCCCGGCTTCCGTTTCGGCGTTCGCAGATGCTATAGCAGCTATTGGGAGGTAGAAACGGTGAGCAAGCGGGATTACTATGAGGTGCTCGGCGTCGATAAGGGTGCGTCGGAAGACGAGATCAAAAAAGCGTATCGGAAGCTGGCGCGCCAATATCACCCGGACGTGAACAAAGCCTCCGACGCGGAGCAGAAATTCAAGGAAGTGAAGGAAGCTTATGACGTTCTGAGCGACGATCAGAAGCGATCCACCTACGATCAATTCGGCCATGTGGACCCGAATCAGCAAGGCGGCTTCGGCGGTCAGGACTTCGGCGGCTTCGGCGACATCTTCGATATGTTCTTCGGCGGAGGCGGCCAGCAGCGCCGCAATCCGAACGCCCCGCAGCGGGGAGCCGACCTGCAATATACGATGCAGATCGAGTTCAAGGAAGCGGTGTTCGGCAAAGAGCTGGAGATCACGATCCCGCGCACCGAATCGTGCGACACGTGTCATGGGTCCGGGGCGAAACCGGGGACGAAGCCGGAGACTTGTTCCGTCTGCCGGGGATCCGGGCAGCAGGAGGTCGTGCAGAACACCGCGTTCGGCCGCATTGTGAACCGTCGCGTCTGCTCCGCCTGTAACGGGCAAGGCACGATTATCAAGGACAAGTGCGGCACATGCCACGGCTCGGGCAAGGTGAAGAAGCAGCGCAAGATCAACGTCAAGATTCCGGCCGGCGTCGACGAAGGCGCGCAGCTGCGCGTGTCCGGAGAAGGCGAAGGCGGCACGAAGGGCGGGCCTCCCGGAGATCTGTTCATCGTCATCCGCGTGAAGCCGCACGAATTTTTCGAGCGCGACGGGGACGACATCTACTGCGAAGTGCCCCTGACGTTCGTCCAGGCGGCGCTGGGCGATGAGATCGAGATCCCGACGATGACCGAGAAGGTGAAGCTGAAAATTCCGGCTGGCACCCAGACGGGGACCTACTTCCGCCTGAAAGGCAAAGGGGTGCCGCGCTTGCGTGGCTATGGGCAAGGCGACCAGCACGTGAAAGTAGTCGTTGTAACGCCGACATCGTTGACGGAGGCGCAGAAGGATCTGCTTCGGGAGTTCGGCGGGTTGAACGGCGAAGATACCCAAGAGCAGCATGAATCGTTGTTCGACAAAATGAAGAGGGCGTTTCGCGGCGACTAAATCCGAAAGGAGCGGCTCTATGTTGTTTTACACGATCATTCTCCTGACGGCCGCGGTCGATCGCCTGTCCAAGCTGTGGGTTCGCGCGAACCTGCAGGTCGGGGAGACGAAGGCCGTCTGGGAGCCGTACGTCTCGTTTTTGCACTTCGAGAATACGGGAGCGGCGGGAAGTTCGTTTCAAGGGTTTGGCCGTTATTTTATCGTCGTGGGCGTGTTGTTCGTGGCGGGTGCGCTTTATTTTCGCCGGAAAGGCCACCTGCAAGGCTGGCTGCTGCAGAGCGGAGCGGCGTTCCTCGTCGGCGGCGCCATCGGCAATACGTGGGACCGGATCGTGTATGGCAAGGTGACGGATTTCCTCGTTTTCGGTTCCCGCGGGGGGATTATGAATATGGCCGATTTGTTCCTGAATGTCGGCGTTCTGCTGATCTTGGCCGATCTCGCCCGGAATTGGTGGCGCAGCCGTGGGGACAAGGAGGCGCCGGATCCCCCTCCTACGGCCGACGGGTTTCGTGCATAATTGGTTGCCATTGGATGCATACTATGCCAGTCCTATTCAGAGCGCCATAGTATGAATCCAGCGGAGGGATGACGATGTACGAGAACGACTATCAAACGGGCGGACAGCTGCCGATCGGCAAAAACGAAGACGTGGAATTCTCCGAAGCATTAGCGGACGAAAACGATCGCGAGGCTCAGCAGCGGGCTGAGGAAGCCGACGAACGCGCGGAGCTGTACACCGACCGGGATCTGTAGCGGGCAGGCAGCCATCATGAAAAACGTCACGATGTCTGCACTGTTCGCGAGTGCCGAGCAAGCCGCATCCGCAGCGGCCAAGCTCCAGGCGTTACGGGCGGCCAGCGTGCGGGTGGACCGGTACGATACGGAAGCGAGCGAGGAATTGTCCGTCGGGGGCAGCCGGCTGACCGCCGAGGTGAGCGAGCTCGTCCAGTCCCGGGCGCAGCGCGTCATCGAGGAATGCGGCGGCCGTCCGTCAGTTTAAATGCCGATAGAACATGCCAGAAAGGCGACCATGAGGTCGCCTTTTTGGTTCGCGCGGTCTAACTCTTCATGGGCCTGGCCAAATGTGATAAGATGGTGGTTAAAGATCATCCGAGAGAGGAGGTTCACCCGGCATGTCAGACACTGTCAAAGGCTCCTGCTGCTCCACAAGCCGCGAGGCCTTCCAGTCGATCGGAACATCGGATGCGGGGCCCGAGGAGAGCGCAGGCGGGCGCCCGCGGGACGAGGAGGAAGGGATGGTGCTCATCCCCGGCGGAACGTTCCGAATGGGCAATGGGGGAAAGGACGGCTTTCCCGCAGACGGCGAGGGACCGGTGCACGAAGTGCGGCTGGACCCTTTTTACGTGGACGTCTGCACGGTCACGAACGCCCAGTTCGACGAATTCGTCCGGGCGACACGGTACAAGACCGAGGCGGAACGGTTCGGGTGGTCGTACGTGTTCGCTCCGTTCCTGGCACCCGCCAATCGACGGCTCATTATGGGCGCTCCGCAAGGAACTCCCTGGTGGTACGCCGTGAAGGAGGCTTACTGGTACCAGCCGGAGGGCCCCGGCACGAACGTGGAGACCCGTCTGGACCATCCGGTCGTGCACATCTCCTGGAACGATGCGGCGGCTTATGCCCGATGGGCGGGGAAGCGGCTCTTGACCGAGGCGGAGTGGGAATACGCGGCCCGCGGCGGTCTCGACCAGGCGATATTCCCGTGGGGCAACGACCTTACCCCGGACGGGAAGCATATGTGCAACATATGGCAAGGTACGTTCCCGGAGAAAAATACGGCGAGAGACGGTTACGTCGGCACCGCGCCCGCCCGGTCGTTCCCGCCGAACGGCTATGGGCTGTTCAACGTATCGGGCAACGTCTGGGAGTGGACGGAGGATTGGTTCAGCCCGACCGCCTATTCCACGGAGCCGCGAGATAACCCGAAGGGGCCGGCGAAGGGAGACCGTCGTTCGATGCGCGGAGGCTCGTTCCTGTGCCACAAGTCGTATTGCAACCGATACCGGGTCGCCGCCCGCAGCTCCAATACGCCGGACAGCTCGGCGAGCAACATCGGCTTCCGCTGTGCCGCGGATGCGAAATAAACCATAGGCTGCCTTGAATTCTTCCATTGACGGAAGCTTAAAAATAGGGTAGGTTATGAGGGTCAAAATCAGATGGGGAGGACATGCACATGTCGATTCAGACGATTCAATCGAAGGACCAGCTTCGTTCTTTTTTGCATGACACGATTCAAACGACGCCCATTACGGACATTCACTCCCACTTGTTCACCGAGGATTTCGGGGGTTTGCTGCTGTGGGGGATCGATGAGCTGCTCACGTATCACTACCTGGTGGCGGAGACGTTCCGGTTTCAGCCCGAGCTCTCTTATGAAGCGTTCTGGGCGATGTCCAAGACGGAGCAGGCGGATCTCGTCTGGCAGACGCTGTTCATCGAGCATTCGCCGTACAGCGAAGCTTGCCGAGGCGTATTGACGGTGCTGAGCCGGCTTGGTCTCGATGTGAGCACCCGCGATCTGAACGCATACCGGGCCTTCTTCGCTTCGATGAGCACTACGGAGTATTTGAAGCTCGTTTTCAAGCTATCGGGCGTCAATACGGTGTGCATGACAAACGACCCGTTCGTCGACGAAGAGCGCGAAGTGTGGGAGACGATCGGGGAGATCGATCCGCGTTTCCATACCGCGCTTCGCCTGGATCCGCTGCTGAATGCCTGGGACACAACGTGGCCGCGCTTGAAGACGTGGGGCTATTCGGTAGAAGAAGCGTTCAGCGAGAAGACGATCCAAGGCGTGCAATCGTTCCTGCGCGATTGGATTCGCCGGATGAACCCGCTCTATATGGCGGTCTCGCTGCCGCCGTCGTTCCAGTTCCCGGAAGAATCGCCGCGCGGTCGCGTCATCGAGACGTGCATCCTCCCGATCGCCCGTGAATTCGACATTCCGTTCGCCATGATGATCGGCGTGAACAAGCGCGTGAACCCGGCGCTCGGCGATGCCGGCGACAGCGTTGGGCCGAGCGACGTCCGTGCGGTGGAACGTCTCTGCGCCCAGTTCCCGGACAACAAGTTCCTGTGCACGATGCTCGCCCGCGAGAATCAGCACGGCTTGGCCGTAGCGGCCCGCAAATTCCGCAATCTGCACGTCTTCGGCTGCTGGTGGTTCCTGAACAACCCGAGCCTGATCGAAGAGATGACCCGCATGCGCTTCGAGCTGCTCGGCGTCAGCGTCACGCCTCAGCACTCCGACTGCCGGGTGCTGGACCAACTCATCTACAAGTGGGATCATTCCCGTGCGATTATCGAGAAGGTGCTATTCGACAAGTACAGCGACTTGATGGACACCGGCTGGAGTCTCCAGCAAGCCGAGATTCAGCGCGACGTGGCCGATCTGTTCGGCGGCTCGTTCTGGCGCTTCCTGAACCGTCCGAACCCGGCGGCGAAGGCGTAAAGGTTTTTAACGAGCATCCGTAAGATCACCCCGAGAGCATTCACATTCATGTGGATGCTCTTTTTTGCTCGCGTATCGGTAGAAGCGATTTTATACTTTTTTTAGACTTCATTTACGGCTCGTTTATACGTTTGGGCTAAGCTAGTAGTAAGGGAAGGAGGACGCCTCATGTCCATTCGCAAAAAACTGCTGCTGTCCTATGCCGCCATGGTCGCCATTCCGGTCCTGGTGTTCGCGGCGACCGCGATCCTGCTGTTCTCGCTTGTATTCCGGCACGAGGGGACTGCACCCGGATGGGGACCGGACCGGGGCAATCCGTTCGCCGCGTCGAGCGAGCTTCGGGACGGATTGGCGTTCGTCGCCCGGTATGACGCCGGCCGGCTTCTGGACGGCGCCTTCCTCCGGAGCATCGATGTCGAGCTAACCGCCCGGCAGTCGGGTCTGGTCGTAGAGCGGGCCGGCCAGACGGTGTACGCCACCGATTTTCTGCAGGGCGCAGGCACCCTGGAGCGTATTCGGGCCTATTCGGAGCAGTCGGGAACACCGCGGTTTCACCCCGCACTGAAGGTGCAGGAGCAGTCGTACACCGTGGCGCGCAGCCCGATCGCCTTCCCCGATCAGAGCTCCGGGGAGCTCTATGTGCTCACGCGCACCGGCGACATACCGCCTCCCTTTCGATTCGTTCCGCTTCTCTTCCTCATGCTCCTGCTCGTCGTAGGCGCCACGAACGGTGTCCTCACATGGCTCGTCTCGCGCAGCATTCTGAACCCGCTCCGCGACCTGGGCAAGGCGGCGCAGCATATCAAGGAAGGCAATCTAGACGTTCCGCTGACCGACTTGGGCAAGGATGAATTGGGCGATGTCGGGCGGACGTTCGAGGAGATGCGGCTGCGCCTGCGGGAGTCGATCGCCACCCAACTGCATTACGAGGACAACCGCAAGGCGCTGCTCGCCCACATCTCGCACGACCTGAAGACGCCGATCACGGCGATCAGCCATTGCGCGGAAGGGCTGCAGGACGGAATCGCCGATACGCCGGAGAAGAGGAGCAAGTATTACGGCATGATCCGGCGGAAGGCCTCGGACATGAACCGGCTGATCGAGGAGTTGTTCCTGTTCTCGAAGCTGGACATGGGGAAGGTTCCGTTTCATATGGAGCCGGTGGAGCTGAATGCCTACCTGGAATCTTTCGTCGACGAGCTGGGGCAGGATCCGTCGAGGCCGGCGATGGAGACGTCCCTTGCGGCGGAGAGCTCAGGTCCGGTCTACGTAATGGCGGATCGCGAGAAGCTGCGCCGCGTGCTGCTCAACATCGTGGACAACAGCGTGAAGTACATGGTGCACGAGCCGCGGCGCCTCGACATTCGCTTGACGGCCGGCCCGACCGAAGCGACGGTCAGCATTCGCGACAACGGGACCGGCATGGATCGGGCCGGCCTGCCGCACATCTTCGAGAGCTTCTATCGCGACGATCCGGCGCGCAGTGCGGACACCGGAGGCAGCGGACTCGGTCTCGCCATCGTGGAGCAGATCGTCGCCGAGCACGGCGGACGGGTGTGGGCGGACAGCGCGCCGGGCGAAGGCATGTGCATCACGATTCAGCTGAAGCTGACGAAAGGACCGAGCGAACCATGACGACAAGAACGATTCTGATCATTGAAGACGATGCCGTCATTGCCGAAGTGCAGCAGGATTACTTGCAAGCGGCCGGCTATCGGGTGCTGATCGCCGCGAACGGGGATGAGGGGCTTCAGATGGCGCTTGACGAGCCGATCGATCTCATCCTGCTCGATTTGATGCTGCCCGGCCTGGATGGATACGAGATATGCCGGCGCGTCCGGGAGCGCAAGAACATCCCGATCTTGATCGTCTCCGCCAAGAAAGAGGAAGTCGACAAGATCGTCGGCTTCGGCCAGGGCGCGGATGACTATATGATCAAGCCGTTCAGTCTCGGGGAGCTCGTCGCCAGAGTGAAGGCACATCTCGCCCGCTTCGATCGGTTGACTTCGGGCGCTGGGAAGGACGAAGACGATTCACATAGGCAGGAGATCATCCGCTTGGACGGCCTGCGCATCGATACGGGGTCCCGCAAAGTGTACGTCCGGGAGGACGAGGTGCCGTTCACGACCAAGGAGTTTGAGCTATTGCTCTTCCTCGTGCAGCATCCGAACCGGGTTTTTCGCAAGGAAGAGCTGTTCGAACGGATCTGGAGCCTGGACGCGATGGGCGATAACGCTACGGTCACGGTCCACATCAGCAAGCTCCGGGACAAAATCGAGCGGGATCCGTCAAAGCCCCGGTATATCGACACGGTGTGGGGCGTCGGGTACAGGTTCAATGTGTAGAAATTGAGGGGAGAGGAGGTTGTTTCGCGATGAAGAGATTGTCTCCAGGTTGGAAAAAAGCGATGCTCGGCCTCCATCTGACGTTTACGGGCATCTTGCTCGGCTGTACCGCCGTCATCGTAGTGCTCGTCATCGCCTCTCTGGTTACGGAAGATGAGGACGTGCTTCGAGCCAGCTATACGGTGATGCACCTCTTGGCCACTTCCAGCATCCGCGCCTCCAGCATCGGATCGGTCGTCACAGGTGTAATCCTGTCGGTTTTTACGCACTGGGGACTCCTCCGCTATTACTGGATCGTCTACAAGATCATAATGACGGCGCTGTCCGTAGCGGTCGGGGTCGTGGGCTTTTACTACTGGAGCTTGAACGGCGTGACGATGATTGCGGAGGAAGGAATGCGGGCGCTGGACGATCCGGCGTTCGTAATGAACAACCAGCAGCTGTGGCTCGGCCTTGTATTTCAAGTGTTGTCTTTGGTCTCCATGGTGTTCGTCTCGGTGTTCAAGCCTTGGGGCAAACGAGTATCGCGCGTGTGAGCGCACAAGAGAGGGGAAGATGGGGATGAAGAGGATGGCTAGAACGTTATTTGCAATCATGGCGGCGCTTCTGATGCTTAGTGTAGTCGTTCAAACGTTTTTCGCGGGGATGGGGGTGTTCGGCGAAGCGTCGGGCTGGAAGCTTCATATCGTATTCGTCCGGTATTTTGATAAGTTAGCCTTGATTATGTTCCTCCTCTCCTTCGCGGGGGGAATCCGGGGCTGGCTGAGGTGGCTCAGCTTGATCGTCTTCGGCATGACCTCGCTGCAATATGTGTCCGCCCAGCTCTTCTCGGAACGGTGGATGATTGCGGCGTTCCATCCGGTCAATGCGCTGCTGCTGTTCTGGGCGACGCTGCATCTGTGCAAGCGGTCTTGGACTTGGCTTCGTCCGGGGGAAGCTTCTGTCGCCTGACGGCAAGATCGTTGGCCATAACCCGGCTTAGGTTCTCAACGATCGGACGGCAATCTTATTGCCGTCCTATTGGCGTTCCTCGAAATCTATCAACAAATTGGAAGGCAACGTATTGTATAATACTTCTATATGCTTTTTTGAGAAAAGAGGGATCTAGGTTGGAACACGTAGCGGGTACTTATGATTCGATGCTTGTCGTATTCTCGTATGTCGTAGCGGTTATGGCTTCATACACCGTGCTGGACTTGGCAGGAAGAGTCACCTCGACGCGGGGAAGCAGCCGCTCGCTGTGGTTGTCGTTCGGCGCGGTCGTGATGGGGATGGGCATCTGGTCGATGCATTTCGTCGGGATGCTCGCCTTCTCGCTGCCGATGCCGGTCGCCTACAGTCTCGAGTGGGTGCTCGTCTCGATTCTTCCGGCGATCGTCGCCTCGTTCATCGCGCTGTTCGTCGTAAGCCGGGACCGGTTGACGATCAAGCGGTTGATCGGCGGCGGACTGCTGCTCGCGACCGGCATCTCGGCGATGCATTACATAGGCATGGCGGCCATGATCGTCCCGATGAATTACAGCCCCGCGATTTTTATTCTTTCCATCCTGATCGCCATCGTCGCCTCGATCGCAGCGTTGTGGCTGGCGTTTTATTTCCGCAAAGATGGGGAGCGCGGCGAGATTTGGAAGAAGCTCGGGAGCGGTCTAGTGATGGGAGCCGCCGTTGTGGGGATGCACTATACGGGCATGTGGGCCGCGCATTTTCATATGCCTGACGCTTCGTCCGTCGTCTCCGGCACCGTGCTCGACCAGAAATGGATCGGTTACTTCATCGCCGGCGGGACTTTGTTCACGCTGGGATTGTCCTTGTTCGGCATTTTCATCTCCAAGCGGTTGTCGTCCAAGGACTCGGAAATCCAGCTCAAAACCGAGGAGCTGTATGCCAAAAATCAAGAGCTGCTGCAGCTGAACAATCATCTGGAGGAGCTGGTCCGGGAGCGCACCGCCCAGCTCGAGCAGGCGCATGACGCGGCGATCGAGGCGAATCGGGTCAAGAGCCAGTTTCTGGCCAATATGAGCCATGAGCTGAGGACGCCGCTCAACGCGATCATCGGCTACAGCGAGATGCTCATGGAGGAAGCTGAAGATATGGGCGAGCCGGCGTTCGCCGAAGACCTCGCGAAGATCGGCAAAGCCGGGAAGCATTTGCTCGCGCTCATCAACGACATTCTGGACATCTCCAAGATCGAGGCCGGCAAGATGGAGGTTTACTTCGAGCCGTGCAGCGTCGTCGGCATCGCCCAGGAAGTGATCACGACCGTGAAACCGCTCATCGAAGCGAACGGCAACCGGCTGGACGTGCGGCTGGAGGACGGGAACATGACGGTCGACGTCACGAAGCTGAGGCAAATTTTGCTCAATCTGCTGAGCAATGCGAGCAAATTCACGAAGGACGGGACGATTGGCTTCGAGGTGTTCGCCGAGTCGAGAGGACCGGCCACCGGGTTCATCTTCCGTGTTCGCGATACCGGAATCGGCATGACCCCCGAGCAGACGGAGAAGCTGTTCCAGCCGTTCACGCAGGCGGACAGCTCGACGACGCGCCAATATGGCGGCACCGGTCTCGGCCTTGCGATCAGCCAGCAGTTCTGCCACATTATGGGCGGCGATATTCGGGTGGAGAGCGAGCTGGGAACCGGGAGCACCTTCACCTGCTGGCTTCCGCTGCAACCTGCGGCGCATACCGGACCGGCGGCTCAGCCGGACGGGGCCGATGAGCGGGCAGATGGCGAAACGCCGGGCGACACCCCGGAAGCCAGTATATTGCTGATCGACGACGAGCCGTCCAATCAGCAGCTGCTCAAACGGTACTTGGCCAAAGAGGGCTGGGAGCTCGCCTTCGCGGAGAGCGGTCAGGAGGGGCTGAAGCTGGCGCGCAAGCTGCGGCCCAAGATGATCGTGCTCGACATTCTCATGCCGAGCATGGACGGGTGGAGCGTGCTGTCGGCGCTGAAGAGCGATCCGGGGCTTCAGGACATCCCTGTCGCGATCTGGTCGGTTACGAATGACAAGCAGCTCGGCTATTCGCTCGGGGCATCCGAATTTTTGTCGAAGCCTCTGCAGCGGGACCAATTGATGGGGATTTTGGACAAATATATCGAGAAGCGGAGCGAGCAGACCGTCCTCGTGATCGAGGACGACGAGACGACGAGCGAGATGATGACGAAGCTGCTGCGCAAAGAAGGCTATGTCGTGACGCAAGCCGGCAATGGGCGAATCGGCTTGGACCGGGTGGCGGAGGAGGTGCCGGCGCTTATCCTGCTCGATCTGATGATGCCGGAGATGGACGGCTTCCAGTTCATCGTCGAGCTGCGCAAGCGGGAGGCATGGAGCGCCATCCCGATCGTCGTTGTAACGGCGAAGACGATCACGTCGGAGGACCGGCTCCAATTGAACGGCTACGTAAACGCGGTGCTGCAGAAGGGCTCCTTCGATCCGCGATCGCTGCTAGCCGAGGTTCGCCGCTTCCACAAAGCGGCCGATCCGGCGAAGGAAGGGGCCGTATGAGCACCGTGCTCGATCATATCCCTGCGGATGCCGAGATCGGGGTCGGCCTCGCTCTCTTGACGGGAACCGGGGCATACATGTTTTTCTTGGCGGGATCGCGACATCGGCTTGCTGCCGGCGAAATGTTCTTCGCCGGCATCGGAGGGCATCTGGAGCCGGGCGAGAGCTTGCTCGATTGCGGGCGGAGAGAAGCGATGGAGGAGATTGGGGCGCGAATCGAGTATATCGCCTACCCAGGGGAGACGCTCTATCTTGGGACTGACGGCTCGTTTCGCATCGTGGACGCGAGTGATGCGGTTCGGCCTCTCGCGATCTTCGAGATGATTCACCTGCCCGGCAGCCCGAGAGCGGGAGGGGTGTACCACATTGTCATTTACCAGGCGCGGCTGTTGACGGAGCCCGGGGAGCTCAAGCCGGACGAAGTGGCGGGACTGCTCACACTGAGCCGCGAGCAGGTCATTGGCAGCCTCACCCGGCGCGCTTCGCTCCGGCAGCTTCTGGATGAGGGGGCTGAGCTGTACGCGGGAGACCGGGAACCGCCCGATCCGGCGGTCAAGCTGTATCCGATCGGAACGGCCGAAGCGCTCGCCACGATTTTGCAGCAAACGGAGCTTCGCGGGGAGTGGTACGGCCTCGTGGAGATGGACGATCGGCTGTTGAAGTACACCGTTATTTTCGCGAGGATGAACGGGCAATTCATTCTCATTCGCAACCGCAATCAGACCGTCTGGGAGCTGCCTGGCGGGAAGCGGGAGGAAGGCGAGACGAATGCGCAGGCGGCCGGACGCGAACTGTATGAAGAGACGGGCGCGCTCGAGTATGAACTGACCCCTGTTGGCGTCTATGCGCTTCATGGCAGCTTCGGCATGGTGTATGTCGCGGAGGTGCGGCGGTTGGGCGAGCTTCCCGCGTACGAAATTGCGGAGATTCGGCTAGCGGATGAGCTGCCTCCCGATCTGCGGTACGGCAACATCTATTACGGGTTATATGACAAGGTGGCGGTATATTGGAAGGACGGGGGAAAAAGTCCTATGACGCCGGAGGCCAAAAAAGGGCAGTAGCGCACTTCCCGACAACGGCCGACCCGTGTACCATGAACACGATTGAATCTGCTGCTCGGTCTCCATCAGGAAGGAGGAGCTACTGATGAACCTGGAGGACCTGTCGATCAAAAGCTACAGCGGTTCGCTCGTGCTCTTGTCTTGTGCGGTCGCGATCCTATCGGCGTACTCTTCTCTCAATATGTTAGGCTACGCCAACCTCTACACCGGCCGGCCGGCGCAGAAATGGTGGCGGATGGGCAGCGCGGTTGCGATGGGGATCGGGATCTGGACGATGCATTTCATCGGCATGCTCGCCATGCGCACTCCGTTCCCGCTCTCCTATCGCGTCATGCCTACGCTTTTGTCCCTGCTTCTGGCCATTTGCGCTTCATTCTTCTCGATGCTGCTCGTTCGACGAAGCAGTCTCAGTATCCATAGCTTCCTTGTCGCCGGCATGCTGATGGGCTGCGGAATTGCCTCCATGCATTATGTGGGGATGGCTGCGATCGACAGCCCCTACATCGTTCAATACCGGCTGCTCCCGTTCGCGTGCTCGATCCTGATCGCGATCGGGATTTCTTACTTGGCCCTTTATGTTACGATTCGTATGCAGAATCAGGCCTCGGCCATCAACACCCCTTATTGGAAACTGTGCGGGGCCGTCCTATTGGGGGTTGCCGTGACGAGCATGCATTATACCGGCATGTATGCCACACACTTCCTCTCCTCGGATTCGGCGTTGGTTCATAGCGCCCACTCCCGCCATTTCGTACCGGAGCTGTTCGCGCTCACGCTGGCGCCCGGCATGCTGTCGATCCTCATCAGCATCGCGGTCGCGATTCTGGTCATCCTGCTTTTGATCGGGGCTTATATCGACCGGATGCTGGCGATCGAGACCGCCCAGCTTACAACCGTTCAGTACAAGGCGTTGTTCAACAACAACCCCGATATGATTCTGGCCTTCGACGCGAAAGGACAGCTGAAGAACGTCAATTCCTCGGTCCTGGAGTCGACGGGATACTCGGCCAGCGAATTGCTGTATTGTCCCGGCATTGCCGACCGCATCTTCCACTCCCTATATAACGAGCCGGAATGGGCGGAGCTCATGAGGAGCGAGGAACCGCATCAGCAGGAGACGAGTGTGCTGCACAAGGACGGTACCGTCGTGGAGCTGAGCGTGACGACGATCCCGATGAAGGTGCGCGAGCGGATCGTCGGCGTTACCGCCATCGCCCGCAACATTACGGATCGCAAGCGCGACGAAGAGCTGCTCCGCCGTTCGGACAAGCTGAACATCGCCGGCCACTTGGCGGCCGGGGTTGCGCATGAGATCCGCAATCCGCTCACCGCGATCAAAGGATTCGTTCAGTTGTCTCAGGACAACAGACTGCATACCGATTTCCGCGAGATCATCTTGACCGAGATCGACCAGATTGAACGGATTATTACCGAGTTCCTGCTGTTAGCCAAGCCGCAGACGAGCACTTACCACAGGACCGCATTACAGCCGTTGCTCGAGCATGTGCTGACCCTCGTCCAAGCGCAAGCGAACTTGAGCAATATCGCCGTTACCGCGGAATACGGGGTCGACCTGCCGGATATATATGCCGATGCGAACAAGCTGAAGCAGGTGTTCGTCAACTTGTTGAAGAACGCCGTCGAATCTATGCTGCAAGGGGGGACGATTCATATTCAAGCCGATGTCAGGACGGATCGTAATGTGACCGTGAGAATCGAAGACGAAGGCGTAGGCATCTCCGAGGAGCTGCGCAGGAAGCTGGGCGAGCCGTTTTATAGCACGAAGGAAAAGGGAACGGGGCTCGGGCTTATGGTCAGCTTCCAGATCATCAGCGAACACCGGGGCCAGATTGAGTTCCAGCAAGCCTCAGGCGGGGGCACCGTCGTGGAGGTGACGTTGCCCGTCATGCCGCCTGAGGAAGCGCAGGGGATGTAAGTCGGGGGTTTGGCCGTTATTTATTCGGGTTTCACCAGCTCGTAGTCGTACCATAGCGCCGCTTGCTCGGTAGTCAGGTTGTATATCTTGTTCAAGTCTTGCTCGAGCGCATACAACTGCATGTCGCTAGAGACGTAATATTGCCGGGAATCACTCATGCCCAGGGCTGCTCCGGAAGTCACTTTCGTCAGCTTCAGCTGCGGATCGACCATGTAAATGCCTGGCGTAAATTGGGGCTGCTCTCTCTGAAGGGAGTAGCCCATCAATTGCACGTAGATCTGACCGTCGGCGGTTTGCGGGTCTGTGAAGCCCGGTTCTCCGAATTCTGTATTGGGACTGCCTAAACCTAGCATAGCCAAGGACAATTCATTCCAGCGGACATTCAAGGACTCGTAATGTCCTTCGGAATCCAATCGCGCGAGTTGTTGGGGTCTAATGCTGCGGCCAAATTCCGGGTACGAGGCGATCCAATACCCGCCGCCTTGAATAGGTATGACTTTTGCCGCGGGCTGCCCGCTCAGTTCGGCAGCTTTTCCATCCGTGAACAAGAATAGGTGGTAAGTGTAAAAGGATCGGTCGGCAGCCATATTGCGCTTTGCCACGCTTAACAAATATCGGTTGCCGCTTAGATCAAACCGCGTCGCCCCGAATTGTACAGTCGTCGTCTTGGACGGATCGTCCAGCTCCGACGCCTCCAGCAGTTTTTGTCCTTCGTAGTAAAGCCCATCCTCCCGAATATCCGGGTTTACCGCTTTCCCTCGATACGGATCATTCTCCCGAGTCAGCTTCATTTGATCTTGGATTTGTTCGGCCTCAGACTTGTTCATCCAAATGGGGGTCTCGGTTAGAGACTTGCTCATCTTCAGCATCACATGATCATCGTCCACCCGAATCCCCGGCTGAATGTACACATCATCCGCATCGTCCCATACGAGCTGCCCGAAAATTTGGCGTTGGCCGCCAATCACATTCAACCCGTTCATCGCGTCCCAGTATATCGTGAGCTTCAGCAAGTCATGCACGAAATGCCAAGTTAGCGGCATATACGTGATGTCCTGAAATTCGAGGAATGGATATTCCTCCTGGCTGTTGTCGACCGCTTGGGATGCAATGAAGATCGGATAATTGGAAAAGGCCGCGGTGTAGCTGATGGGAATCGGCCGCTGGACGCTTAAATCCTGCTGTAACGGTAGTCTCATGCCGCCTGGGAATGAGCCTTGCACGTAGTTGTTTTGTTTGTAGATTTGCAGCCCGCTCTCTGCGTTCCACATGAGTTGGATCCCGAGCGCAGTGGCGTTATCCCATGTAAGAGGCAAATAGGTGATCCCCTTGTACGTTAGGAAGGGATACTTCGCATGCGCGTTGTCCATCAGCTGCCCGTTGATCCGGACCGGATCGTCGCTGACAGTAACACGAGCCGTTGAGACTGAGGCATGGGTGATGGGGAGCGGAGCGGACGACAGCAGGACGATTGAGCAGAGTATTAGCCAGGTGGAGATTCGACGCAGCATGAACCGACACCTCCTTCTTGTCAAAATAAACCAGACCTAATAACATAGACGCAAGGCAGCAGCGCAGGTTGCTATCTTTTGTCAAAATGGTTTTTGAGTTGAGAAGAGCCGAGAAAGGTGAGATGAGACGAGTGAAACAGGGAAACGAGAAGGAAATCAGATTGCAGTTCAAGGAACAAGCGGAGCATTTTCGCAATCCCCGACTGACACTTAACAATGCGGAGCTGTTGAGCTGGGTCGTGAACAGCTTCGAGCTCAACCGTACGATGAAGGTGCTGGATGTTGCGGCTGGGACCGGCATAGTGAGCCGGGCGTTCGCTCCGCATGTCGCGGAAGTAACCGCAGTCGATTTGTCGGAGGACATGATCCGCCAAGGCCGTCAACTATTGGTGGAGCAAGGGATCGACAATGTGAGGTATGTTCAGGGGAATGTCGAACAACTTCCAGTGGAGAACGGACAGTTCGATGTGGTCGTCTCGCGGCTCGCGTTCCACCATTTCGTGCATCCGGACAAGGTGTTGAACGAGATGGCCAGAGCGTGCCGAAGCGACGGCGTCATCGGCGTTATCGACATGATCTCCCCCGAGGAAGCCGAGTTGGGTTACGCCTATAATCACTATGAGCGCCTGCGCGATCCGTCCCATACGGTTGCTTTGACCGGGAGCGAGCTGATACGGCTAGCGGAAGCTTCGGGAATTGCCGTGACGAGCGCGGATACGGTTCGCGTCCCGGTACATGCCGGCAACTGGCTGCGCATGACGAAGGCGGGAGACGAGGTGGCGGAGCGCATCCTGCAAGCCTTCGCGACCGAAGCGGCGACCGGCATTCACACAACGGGTATGGACCCTTACCGCAATCAAGCGGGCGAATGGATGTTCATGCAGACGTGGATGAAGGTGATCGGGTGTAAGAGAGGCGAGGGAGGTTTACCATAATGATTCAATATCCTGTACTGAATCCGGGCGCGACCATTGGAGTAACAGCTCCCTCGTCGGGAGTACGAGAAGAATTGCACCTTTTGCTTGAATCCGCAATAGACCGGATGAAAAAAATGGGGTTTTCGATGATAGGCGGGGAAACGATTTGGTCGCAGCATAAGGCGAAATCGGCGGCAGCCCAAGCTCGGGCTGCTGAATTCAACAGGATGATGAGGGATGCGGACATTCACCTCATTATTCCCCCTTGGGGAGGCGAGTTGCTGATCGAGATCCTCGAGCACATCGACTTCGACCAGATGAGTACAAAGTGGATCTTGGGCTATTCCGACATCAGCTTATTATTATTGGCTGTCACGCTTAAGACAGGCATTGCAACCGCCCATGGGACGAATCTCATCGATTTGAGAGGAGAATCAACGGATGCAACGACGGCAATGTGGCAATCTGTTTTATCCACCAAAGTTGGTGAGTTCAACCTGCAGTTTTCCTCGACTTCCTATCAGAAAGAGTGGATATCGTCTGAATCTTCGCCAAATGTCTTTCATCTAACGGAGCCGACTTATTGGATAGGGATGCCCGATGCTGCTGTGAGGATGCAAGGCCGCTTACTTGGCGGATGTGTCGATGTGATTAGACATTTGATCGGTACGCCGTATGGGGATGTGCATTATTTTCAACAATCGTATATCAACGGGGAACCGATCATTTGGTACCTGGAAAATTGTGAACTGAACACAGCCGATCTGCGCAGGTCCCTCGTCCAAATGAAATTGGCAGGGTGGTTCAATCATTGCAGCGGCATTATGTTCGGCAGAAGCGGAGCCAATCAACCTGTCGATGAGTATACTCTCGAAGACGTGTATAAGGAGCTGCACGAGGAACTCCAAATCCCTATTGTCTCTGAGATCGATTGCGGGCATGTTCCCCCTCAAATAACGTTTATTAACGGGGCGTATGCTGAAATAGAAGTGTACGATGGCAAAGGGAAGGTGAAACAGTATTTTTATCCATAGTCTCGTCGTTAGGAAATCAGAACGAGACTACCTATCACAAGCAGCGGATTCATATTCCTAAATACTTCAATTTATCAGGGTTCCGGATGATATACAAGTTCCGTATCAAATTCCCCGCCACATGGAACATGCCCACCGTATGAATCCCTTCGCTCGAACGGAGAATAAATCCGGGTTGTCCGTTCACTTGAGCGAGTTCAAAGACCGCTTTTCCATCGAGCATAGAAGCCTGACGAACCGGACCGAGAAGAAACCGCGCCACGCGATCTCTCGTTTCGATCGGATCGACAACGGCAACGGCTTTGCCACCGCCGTCAGAGACGAGCACGACCTCTTCATCGAGCATGGGCAGGATTTGCTCCAGATTCCCTTGCTTAAGGGCGGCCAAGAAGCGCCGGACCCACTCGTTGTCCGCCGTTTCAAAATGACTAAGCTCCTCCGAGGTTATCCCCAGCTTAGCACTGGCACGGCTGTATAGTTTTCGGCAATTCACTTCGCTTTTTTCTAAAAGCCCGGCTACCTCGTGATAGTCAAAGCCCAGTGCCTCACGCAAGACAAAAACGGCCCGTTCCGTAGGCGAGAGCCGTTCCAGCAGCACAAGCAAAGCGTAAGACAAGAGATCGTCCCGAATCACCGACTCCATCGAATCCTCATTCGAACTAAGAAAAGGCTCCGGAAGCCATTCTCCGAAATAGTGTTCCCGTTTTTTTCGCGCCGCCTTTTGCATATCCCGACAGCGATTCGTGACCATTTTGCAAAGATAAGCTTTGGGCTCGGCCAGCTTCTCCGGCGGAACGTCATAAATCTTCACAAAAACGTCCTGTACGGCATCCTCCGCATCGGAAACGGATCCGGTCAGCTGGTAGGCGAGTGTAAACAACAAGGATTTATATTGCTTGTAAAGTTGTTGCATCTATCTTCACTCCGTCTTTTTTAATGAAGCGTCTCTTGCCAATTACATAGACAAGAAAAGGCGGAGTTTTGTGACAGCGTCAGGAGATGTCGGTCGAGTTGCGGCTTTTCGAATACTGAATTGGGTTCGGAGATAAGCTTCATTCACTTCGATGCTGCTGGCGATGAAACTGATGGTTGGTTACCTCGGTGATAAAGATCGCTTATGGCGGTAATATTATGGACGAACCGGTATGGACCTATGCAAAATTTAGCAGGACGCATATGTCACACAAGGAGTCCCTGCGTCGTTCTATGTTCGATTCAGGGTAAACAAAAATAAAAGTAAAGAGAGGTACAGTTATGACACAGCGTATCAACTACATGAAGGAGTCCCCGGAATTTTTCAAGCAGTTAATGGAGTTCAGCAATACCGAGAAGAATAGCGCCATTGAGCAGAAGATCCGCGATCTCGTTCACATCCGGGCTTCGCAAATGAATGCGTGCGCATTCTGCCTGGACATGCATGTCAAGGAGGCTAAGATTCATGGCGAGAGCGAGCTTCGAATTTACCTGATTTCGATTTGGCGGGAATCGGCGTTGTTTACTCCTCGGGAAAGGGCTGCACTCGCATGGACCGAGATCCTGACCAAATTGCCTGAGCATGGCGTGCCTGACGAAGTATATAACCATGTTCGCGAGCAGTTCTCGGAGAAGGAAATTTCGGACCTGACTTTCTCCGTCATGGCGATCAATGCTTGGAATCGCGTGAACATCGCCTTCCAGACGGTACCCGGCTCGGCTGACGCTGCGTTCGGATTGACTAAAGCAGGTCTGAGCTGATTGATTCGAATATTGGGTATGAAAAAAGGTTGAGCAGAAAAACCTCTGCTCAACCTTTTTGTATGGGGGTTACCCCAAATTCGGCGTGTCCACTAACTCGACCGACGCTTGCCCGGTGCCATGCAGCTCGAAGACGACGATCTCGTTGTCGCCCTCCCGCAACAGGGGACCCGGCACGTATAGGGTCCGTTGCGGCCCCCGCTCCCAATACCGGCCGAGGTTGAAGCCGTTGATCCAGACGACGCCTTTCGTCCAGCCGTCGAGCTGCAAGAACGTGTCGGCCGACGGGTCGGCTCGGAACGTCCCCCTGTAGAATGTCGGAATGCTGACAGACGCTCCGGCCGCCTCGGTCAATCCTGCATTCGCGTTCGCGCCGGAGCTTGTATAGGTTAACCCGGCCAAGTCGTCGCACGGCAGCCGGTGAATCGTCCACCCGAAGAGGAACTGGTTGTTCAGGAGTACGCCTTCCGTTATGCCCTTCCGATCCCACATGTGATAGCCGTAATTGACCCGACCCATATTTTCCACCAGCAGCGTGAGCTGAGCGCCGCCTGCCGGAATGCTCAGCCGGAGCGGTGCGGACCGTGGCTGCTCTTCGACGCGCTCAATGACCCCGACGTACGTTCCGTCCAGGTAGACTAGCGCACGGTCGTGCACGTTTTGCACCCGCAGCTCGACATCCGTTCTCGGCCCCGACACACGGGTGGTATAGGCGATGAACCCCAGCTCCTGCCCCAGCTTCTCCATCGGCTCCGGACATACCCGCTCGATCGGCGCACGGCACAGGGCGTCAAGGTTAGCGAACAGCGGCGCTTGCTCAGTCAAGGCAACCCGGCCATAAGCGCGCTTCGGGACCGGAGCCGGCAGCACGCATTCGCCGATATCGGCATATTTCGCGATCACTTCGCGGATGGCGTAGAATTTCTCCGTAGGCTCGCCCGATTCACTTAACGGCACGTCATAATCGTAGCTCGTGATGGTCGGCTCATACTTGGCGAAGCAATTGGCGCCGTTGTAGAAGCCGAAGTTCGTTCCCCCGTGGAACATGTAGAAGTTGACGGAAGCTCCGGCCGCCAGCATCTCGTCCAGCACTTGGGCGACATCCTCCGCCGGCCGCGTATGGTGTTCTTCACCCCAGTGGTCGAACCAGCCGTTCCAGAACTCCATGCAGAACAGCGGATCGTCCGGTCGGTACTCCCTCAGCTTGGCGAACGCTTCCGCGGGCTTCGATCCGAAGTTGATCGTGGCCAGCACACCGTCGACCGTCCCGCCCTGCAGCATCCAATCGGTCGGCCCGTCGGACGTGAACAGCAGCACATCGATGCCGCGCTTCACCATGCCGTCCCGGAGATAGGCGAGGTACGCCTGGTCATTGCCGTAGCTGCCGTATTCGTTCTCGATCTGCATCGCGATGATCGGCCCTCCGTTCGAACTGAGCAGCGGCACGAGCTTCGGCAGCAGGACGTCGAAGTACGCGTCGACTTTGTCGAGGTACGGCCGGTGGAAGCAGCGCAGCCGCATGTCCGAATCGGCCAACAGCCATCCGGGCAATCCTCCGAATTCCCACTCCGCGCATATATACGGGCTCGGCCGCACGATTACATGCAGGCCCAGGTCGCCTGCGGTCTGCACGAACCGGACCAAGTCGGCGATGCCCTCGAAGTTGAATTGCCCTTCCTTCGGCTCGTGCAAGTTCCAGGGGACGTACGTCTCCACGGTGTTGAAGCCGCACGCCTTGAGCTTCGCCAGCCGATCGCGCCAATACTCGGGAACGACGCGGAAGTAATGAATGGCGCCGGATAAAAGGGTGATGGGGGTGCCGTTGAAAAGAAATTGATTGCCTTGTATCGTAAGCATGTTCGTTCTCCTCTCGGATTGCATGAAGTTGCGATTGGATCCTACTCGTATCTTAGAAAATCGGATGAGTATACACAATGTCCAATGCATCCATCTTTTTGACCATTTGTGCATCGTTAGTCGGGGCTGTGCTAAAATAGGGCGAAAGAGGAGGCGAAAAACGTTGGAGGCCGAAATCCATTTTCCGAATATTACAAGCACGCTGCAGGTGACCGGCTGCCTGTTCGGGGAAAAGCCGGCGGGCTGGACGTATCCGGTGCACCATCACCACCTGTTCGAGCTGCTGTACTGCCAGACGGGAGAGGTTACGCTGAACATCAAACAGTCCGTGGTCCGGCTCGAGACCGGCGACTGGCTTCTGATTCGGCCCGGCGTGCGGCACGGCCTGCGCAATGAGGCGGGCGGCAGCTACCGCTTCTTCAACATGCACTTCGACGTGGACGATCGAGACGTACGCCGCCTGCTCGCGCGCGATCCGTTCGCGCATATCCCGAAGGGACGTGTACAACACCAAGGGCTGCTGAACCAGCTCGAGCAATTGGAACGGCTGGTGCAAGCCCAACCGATGACGGCGGCGCAGGACGAGGTCGTCCGGATCGTCAAGCTGCCTTATGAGGACGTGCTAGCGGTGCAGGCGTATATCTTGCTGTTGATCCGGGAGTGGATCGCCCTGCAGGCAAGCGAGCAACCGTTGAACCCGACTGCCCATGAGAACACAATGGCTGGCGAGATCTCCTTCTACGAAGCGGACACGGCTCATCGTATCGAGGAGCTGCTGAATCTGGACATCCATGGAGGCGAAGTATCGGTAGCCAGTATCGCCGGCAAGCTCGGCATGAGCCGGAGCCAATGCACCAAGGTGTTCACTAAGGTGTACGGGCTCTCGCCGCGTCAATACATCAGCACGCTGAAGCTGAAGGAAGCGAAGGAGCTGCTCGTCCGAACGAATCTTACGATCGAGTCGATCGCGAAGCAGCTCGGGTTCGGCTCCGCGAGCCATTTCTCGCGCCAGTTCCGGCGGTGGACCGGCGTCTCGCCGAACCGCTACCGGCCGAAGCATTCCACTTCGGCGGAGGCGCAGCCATCGACCGATCCGCAATGACTGTGCGGCTGGTTTTACTAGGGTCATCCGGTATAGTACAATAGGGAAGAATTGCCGAATAGTCTAGAGAGAAGAAGGAGTACAGGGAATCGATGCGCTGGTTTGAAATTACGATATACACGAGGGAAGAAGCGATCGAGATGATCTCGAACGCGTTTCACGAAATGGGAGCGGGCGGGGTGTCCATCGAGGAGTCCGGCACGCTGAACAAGGAGAGGGACACCTCCTACGGCCAATGGTACGAGAAGCCGCTGAACGACATCCCGGAGGGGGAGGCCGTCATCAAGGCGTATTTCGCCGAGCCGGAGGATCTGGATGCGCTCGTCGAGCAGTTGAAGCAGTTCGTCGTCATGCTGCGCGACGAGATCGAGATCGACCCCGGCCGCGCCGATATCGAGACCCGTGAGGTGGACGAGGAAGACTGGGCCACGGCGTGGAAGCAATATTACAAGCCGCTGCGCATCTCCGACCGGCTGACGATCAAGCCGACATGGGAGGAGTACACGCCGGAGCACCCCGATGAGCTCATCCTGGAGCTCGATCCCGGCATGGCGTTCGGGACGGGCACGCATCCTACGACGTCGCTCTGCCTGCGTACGCTGGAGCTGACAATTCGGCCGGGCGTGGACGTCATCGACGTAGGCACCGGCTCGGGCGTCCTCGCGATCGCCGCAGCGAAGCTCGGCGCGAACCGGGTTCTGGCGCTCGATCTGGACCCCGTAGCGGTATCGAGCGCCAGGGAGAACGTGAAGCTGAACGACCTGGACAACCGGATCACGGTGGCCGAGAGCGACCTGCTCGGCGTCCTGCGAGACGAGAATCTTGCCCGGGAAGGGCGGCTGGGCGTGAAGCTGCCCGTAGAGCTGGTCGTCGCGAACATCTTGGCGGAGATCATCCTGCTGTTCGTAAGCGACGTCTATGAGGCCCTTCAGCCAGGCGGCACCTATATTGCCTCCGGCATTTACAAGAACAAGGAAGAAGCGGTGGAGGAAGGCTTGCTGGCGGCCGGCTTCACCATCGAAGCCAAGCATCGCGATCAAGATTGGATCGCCTTCGTGGCGAAGAAAGCGTAGGTGACCGTATGGATTTAGGCGGATTTTTTCGCTACCCGCTCGAACATCTGCCGTTTATTTTACTCGTCTTGATCATCGCCTTCACCGTACACGAATTCGCACACGCGTACTCGGCGTACAAGTTCGGAGACCGGACCGCGTATGACGCGGGCCGGGTCACGCTGAACCCGATGGCCCATCTGGACATTCTCGGCACGCTGCTCATCCTGATCGCCGGCTTCGGCTGGGCGAAGCCGGTACCCGTGAACCGGGGAAGGTTCAAGCACCCGAGGCTGATGGGGATCGTCGTCTCGGCGGTAGGCCCGCTCAGCAACCTATTAATCGCACTTATTGGCACGCTTATTTATGTGGGTTTGGACAAACACGGTGTGTTGGCGGGCAGCTCCCAAGGGGTGATCGACGCGGTCAATGTTTTTTTCGGCTACCTCATCCAATTGAACGCGCTCTTGTTCCTGTTCAACTTGATTCCTCTGCCGCCGCTCGACGGCTACCGGATTATCGAAGATTTGGCGCCGCTCCATATCCGGATCCGGATGCAGCAGAACGTCCAATGGGGCATTTTCGCGTTCCTGATCATGGCGTTCATCCCGCCGATCAACCGGGTTACGCTGCAGCCGATCTTAAGCTGGACCCTCGACATCATGAGGGCGTTGTTCCGGTTTGCCGATTGGGTCTTGTAGGCGGTCTCTATCAAAGCCTCCTGTCGCGATATTGCAGGGGGCTTTTTCCTATATATTTGCGGAAGACGCGGGCGAAATAGTTCGAGTCGCTATAGCCGGTCCGGAATGCGATCTGGGTGACGGGCAGCGTCGTGACGTCCAGCAAGCGCTTCGCCTCCGTGAGCCGGGTCAGATGGATGTGGTCGGTTATGGTCGTGCCGGTTTTCATTTTGAAAAGAGTGCTGAGGTAGGAGACGTTGCAGTAGCAATGGGCGGCGATCGTCCGGAGCGACAGAGCCTCGGCATAGTGCTCCTGAATGTAGTCGAGGGCTTGCTCGAGCAAGTAATTCTCCTTATGAGCGCGCGCGGCCCGTTCTACGTTAGGAACCCCTTGCGTATGCAGGAACTGCTCGTACAGCCGAATCAAATATTCGGCCAACATCCCGACCTGATGGGTCAGCGTTCGAACGTTCAGATCGTCGGAAGCGAGCGAAGCCAGGTATCGCTCTTTCAGCTCGGTTGGATTGAGCTTGTACTTCCCGGCTTGTTTTTCCAGGTGTACAAGCGCTTCCGACTCGTTCGAAGTAAACAGCCCCACGCACAGAATGCCAAGCAGCCGCTGCCTCCAATATAGCGGATAACGCAGCTCCTCGACCCCCATGTAGCATTTGCTGAAGAACGGTTTATCGCGGCGGCTGCATTGGCGGCACAGCACGTTTTTGCTGCTGACGCAGTCGCGGAAGGCGGCTTCGTGTTTTTTCAGATAGTTGCAGAACGGGTTGTTGTGATACAAGTAAGGCGTCAGCACCCGCCCCATGTCGTCGTCGATCCGGGTCAAGCCCGCTAGATCGTGAAGGTTGACGGATACCCCATACACGTCATGCAGCGACGATATATAGCCTTCCAATACGGCTGCGGACGAATGCTCATAGGAGTCGAGCTGATCGTTCCACGATAGCATCCGGCTTCCCCCTCCATTTCCAGAACTCGTACATCCAGTATACATGACCCCTGCCAAAATTTGTGCTAACGCAAGCAAAAATGTTCAAGGCCAGGCTTCCGGGCTGCCCCGTATAATCGAGCTATCTTAATGCGAAAAGGGGAGTGTTCCGATGACGACGAGCACCGAGAAGTTCGATATGGACACGATTGCGAAGACATTTCAGGAACAGGGGTACGTCTTGCTGAGGGGCGTGCTGGACGAAGCCAAGGTCAAGAAGCTGAACGCAGCCGTGGACGATATTCTCGCCCAAGAGCCGGAGGCGTTGTCCTACAACATTTACAACACTGTAGAGCGTCATCCTGAGGTGGCGTCGCTGATCGACGAGCCGACCGTCTTGCCGTTAATCGTCCGGCTGCTGGGGCTGAATATCCAGCTGCACATCTCCCATCTGACCGTGAGGAAGCCGAATCCGAACGACCTCGCCACTCCGACGAGCAGCTTCATTAACTGGCATCAGGACGGACCGCGGCCGATGTTCCATGCGCAGAACGGCGTCATCGGGACGTATTATATCAAGACGTGCTACATCCTGAGCGACATGTCCGAGCCGAACCGCGGCAATACGAAAGTGATTCCAGGCAGCCATAACCGGCCCTTCCAGCCGGATCATACGAACGTGGATGAGGAGCTTCCGGACGAGGTGCCGATCTGCGGGAAGCCGGGGGATGTGTTCCTGTTCGCCCAAAACTTGTGGCATTCCGGGTCCCCGAACCGCAGCGAGTTCACGCGCCGGCAATTGTTTCTCGGCTACAGCTACTTGTGGATGCGGCCGATCGATTATCACCGGGCATCGGACAGCCTGCTCGAAGGGGCGAGCCCGATCCGCCGCCAGCTGCTTGGCGCGATTTCGGACAATTATTTCCACTACTACGTCCCGGCGGACTCGATGCTGCCGGTGAAGGAGCTCGTGGCCTCGAAGCCGGCCGAGTCGGATGACGGGTACGGTCAAAATTAAGATGTAGGCATTTGTAATATATCCCCTTCGCTCACAGGGTCGGTGAGCCCTGATCTGAGCGGAGGGGATAGTGGCGCAAGAAGGCTTCACGAAAGCATACGGCAGGTTGTCTCGGTGGCCTCTAGCGACTCTTTACGTAGGTCAATGCAATTACGCCCGAAGGAAAAGCTTTAGCCTCTTGCAGGTTCAAGTTAATCCGGTCTGAAGACCCGAAGAGCGGTTTGCCTTTCCCCAGCACAACCGGATTCACGATAAGCCTGTACTCATCGATGAGCCCGTGTTCCGTCAATTCCCGGACGATGCTGCCGCTGCCGTAAATCACCATGTCTTTCCCCGGCTCTTTCTTCAGCCGTGCGATCTCTTCCGCCAGGTTTCCGCTTATTGGCCGGGCGTTGTTCCATGTTCCCCATGGCGTTTCTGTAAGCGTCCCGGTCGCTACATATTTTTGCAATTCGTTCGTGCGTGCGGCAAAATCGCCTGGAGCATACGGCCAAAAGCCGGCCATCATTTCATAGGTAATCCGGCCGTAAATGATGGCATCCACCGATTCAAGCAGGTTCATGGCATACTCATTCAGTTCTTCATCCTGAACGAACCAATCCAGCTGCCCCCTCGCCTCCTCCATGAAGCCTTCAATCGAAACCATTTCCGAAACTATAACTTTCCGCATCAAGCTCATCCTCCCGTTGTAAAGTTGACGGTTTATTCCGTCGGTGCCTTCAACGGCATCCCGCTCCAATATAGCAAGGTGTGGTCCGGTACGTTTCTTACCGATTGCGATCTTTTAAAGGTTGAGTTGCTTCAAGACCTGTTCACGAGCTGCTCGGTTTCATGAATCAGATCCCCTAACAGGCGGAGAGACTTCTGCAAAACGGCTTGCTCGTCGGTCACTAAGGTCAAGATTTGATTGATTCTATTGGAATACTCGCTTGGGGCCAGGTTGAAGGAGTCGGCGATGGCAGCCGCTCCTTTTTCGTTCATCCAGTAAGTTTCGTTTAGGGCAAACATAACCTGATTCAAGCAAGCGATTGCCCTGAACCAGCATCCGGCAATGTAGGCCAAATCTTTTTTAGAGATCCCTTTTTTCCCGATCTCCAGGGAGAACCTGGCTTCCCATAGAAATTTTTGAATGGTGGCTCTTTGCAACGTTGGCGGGTAGGGGGTTGTTCTGGTTTTCATGGCGTCAACAACACCTGACGGATCCCATAACACCTTACAAAACGCGATTTCCGCCAGATAGATGGAATTGAGAAACCCATGAGGATGCCCCGGTTGATAGTCGATTGTGAGATCCCCGCGATGTCATTGGTCTATTACGTTTGATACTTGATCAAGCTCGCGGTACAAAAAATCGACCGAGACTTGATTCACTTTCAGCCAGCCGCCACCGTTAATCCACGGTCCCCAGCCGCCGATGTCGGTGATTAAGTTGTCTCTGTTATCGTCATCCAAGGTGGAGGCAGCCCGACGAAGCTCGGCAATGTCTAATCCGCCGCTGGCGGTATAATAGATTCCGATATCAATATCGGAGTTGGGATGGTAGGTTCCCCTGGCTCGTGAACCGCCTAGAACAAGCGCTTGCACGCCATCGATTTGTTTAAGCCGTTCCGTAATCTTAGAAAGGATAGGTTGTATATTCATATCGCTCTCTCCGTTTCCAATTGGACTACTGTTTATTGTATCCCTCCCAGCTCAGTAACGAAATGCAAATATCACTTCGGCGGGATCCGGCAACCCGGGCTGCTTCCGGTTCGGTAGCTTTTTCGCGCGAAAAGAGGTAAGATGTAGGGTGGATATTCCCCGGAAAGAGTGACAGCGAACGAGATGCAAAGATATTTTATTGCGCCCGAACAATTGACGGCGACGGAAGCGGTGCTGACCGGCGACGACGCCCACCATCTGGTGAAGGTAATGCGGGCCCGCCCCGGTCAGACAATCATATGCAGCGACGGTCAAGGCCGGGAGGTGCTGGCCGAGATTACCGCGCTGGAGCCGGGCATCGTCCGGGCGAGCGTCGTCGAGACGTTGCCGCTCACGGCCGAACCGGCGGTGCACGTCTGGATTGCACAGAGCCTTCCCAAGGGAGACAAGCTCGAGCTCGTCATCCAGAAAGGTACGGAGATCGGAGCCGCGCGCTTCCTCCCGTTCCTGTCCGCCCGTACCGTCGTGCAGTACGATGAGCGCAAGGAAGCGAAGCGGGTCGACCGTTGGCGCAAGATCGCCAAGGAAGCGGCCGAGCAGGCACACCGCAACCGCGTGCCGGTGATTGAAGCTCCGCTAACGTGGAAGCAGCTGCTGAACCGTGTACCGGAGGCGGACGCGGCGTTTTTTTGCTACGAGAAGCCGAGCGGCCGACAGCTCCGCGAAGCGCTGCGGGACGCGTTCCCGGCCGATTCGGCGGAGACGCGTGCGGGGCGGACCGTCCTGCTCGTCATCGGGCCGGAGGGTGGCTTCACCGAGCAGGAGCTGCAGGAGGCAGAGGCCGCGGGCTGCGTGGCGGTAGGTTTGGGTGCACGAATCCTCCGCACCGAGACGGCCGGCATGGTCGGCTTGACATGCGTGTTATACGAAACAGGAGAGATGGGAGGCTGACGGCGATGTCCACAGTGGCGTTTCACACGCTGGGCTGCAAAGTCAACTTTTACGATACGGAAGCAATCTGGCATTTGTTCAAAAATGAAGGA
Organism: Paenibacillus sp. HJGM_3; assembly: GCF_045062745.1. Classification (NCBI taxonomy): domain Bacteria; kingdom Bacillati; phylum Bacillota; class Bacilli; order Caryophanales; family Paenibacillaceae; genus Paenibacillus; species Paenibacillus sp. HJGM_3. The sequence goes on along the minus strand of NZ_JBJGED010000008.1, from coordinate 188,282 downwards.
TACGAGCAAGTCGATTTCGAGCAGACGGCCGACGTGTATGTCATTAACACGTGCACGGTTACGAACACCGGCGACAAGAAGAGCCGCCAAATTATCCGGCGCGCCATCCGGCGCAATCCGGATGCGGTCGTCGCGGTGACGGGCTGCTACGCGCAGACGTCGCCCGCCGAGCTGCTGGCGATCCCGGGCGTCGATCTCGTCATCGGGACGCAGGATCGGGATAAGATTCTGCCGCTCATCCGCCAATACGAGCAGGAGCGCCAACCGATCAACGCGGTGCGGAACATCATGAAGACGCGCGAGTTCGAAGAGCTGGACGTACCGCAGTTCGACGACCGGACCCGGGCGTTCCTGAAAATTCAGGAGGGCTGCAACAACTTCTGCACGTTTTGCATCATTCCGTGGTCGCGCGGGCTCATGCGCAGCCGGAAGCCGGAGAGTGTCATCAAGCAGGCCCAAATGCTCGTAGAAGCCGGGTACCAGGAAATCGTCCTGACAGGTATTCATACCGGCGGGTATGGGGAAGATATGGAAGCTTACGGTTTGGCCGACCTGCTGTGGGATCTGGATAAGGTGGAGGGCCTGAAGCGCATCCGCATCAGCTCCATTGAGGCGAGCCAAATCAACGACCGGGTGATCGAGGTGCTGAACAAGTCGCCCAAGATGTGCCGGCATCTGCACATTCCGCTCCAGGCCGGAGACGACCGCGTGCTCGCTCGCATGCGCCGCAAGTATACGACCGCGGAGTTCGGCGAGAAGATCGCCCAGCTGCACAAGGCGATGCCGGGGGTTGCGATCACGACCGATGTGATCGTCGGATTCCCTGGCGAGACGGAAGAGATGTTCCGTGAGGGCGTCGCGTTCATGAAGCGGATGGACTTTGCCGAGATGCATGTGTTCCCTTATTCCAAACGGACCGGGACGCCTGCCGCGCGGATGGAAGATCAGGTGGACGAGGAAGTGAAGAACGAGCGCGTGCACGAGCTGATCGACTTGTCGGAGCAGATGCAGCTCGCTTATGCCGAGCGCTATGTAGGCGCCGAGGTGGAGGTCATCCCGGAGCGGACGTACAAGGGAGCGCCGGACAGCGGCCTCATTCAGGGCTACTCGGACAACTACCTGAACGTCGTGTTCCAGGGATCGAAGGACATGATCGGCCAAGTGTGCCTGGTACGCGTGACCGAAGCCGGCGTAAACGAATGCCAGGGAGAACTCGTGCGGGTGTTGGAGCGTCCGGACGTACGGCCGGGAGCCGCTAGGGCAGCGGTGGCGGCGGCGCAGTAAGGGATTTTGTGCAACGACAGGATTTCGTCTCTTGCGAATAGGGACGGAATCCTTCTTGTATATATGAAGTACACCGATTTGGATGACGAAAGGGGAGGATACGCATGAAAGAAATTTCTGCAGGCGGCGTCGTATTCCGGCGCACCGGCGACCAAGTGATGATCCAGCTGATCGAAGACCGCTACGGCCGCATTACGCTGGCGAAGGGCAAGATGGAGCCGGGCGAGACGATCGAGCAGACCGCGCTTCGCGAGATCGAAGAGGAAACCGGCATTCGCGGCCGGATTCATCAGAAGCTAGAGACCGTGTCGTACCAATATGAGCATCCCGTGCATGGCCCTATAGAGAAGGAAGTGCACTATTACTTAGTGCAAGCGATGGACGGTACGCATGAGGCGCAAGTGGAAGAAATTCATGCCGTCGATTGGGTGTCGCCGGAAGAAGCCTGGAGCAAGCAAACGAAGCAGGGATACCCGAACAACGAGATTGTCCTGAGACGGGCCCTGCAACTACTTGGAAAAGAGGTCAAACCCTGATGAGTCCATCTATCGCCGAAGTCGCATCTACGATCGACCATACGTTGCTTAAGGCCGATGCTACGGCATCGGCTATACATAAGCTTTGCCGCGAGGCCGCCGAGCACCGCTTCTACAGCGTGTGCGTGAACGGATTTTGGGTGCCGTTCTGTCGCGAACAGCTGGCCGGCACGGACGTCAAGATCAGTGCTGTCGTCGGGTTCCCGCTCGGCGCGTCCGCTTCCGCCGTGAAGGCGTTCGAGGCGGCCCGGGCCGCGGAGCAGGGAGCGGGCGATATCGACATGGTGCTCGCGATCGGCTTGCTCTTGGAAGGCAATCACGCCGCGGTACAAGCGGATATCCGCGAAGTCGTGCGCGCTGTCGAAGATCAGGCGATCGTCAAGGTCATTCTGGAGACGGGCTTCCTGAACGAGGAGCAGAAGCGCACCGCTTGTCAGCTGGCGGAGCAGGCCGGCGCGCATTTCGTGAAGACGTCGACCGGCTTCGGCCCCGGAGGGGCCACGCTGGACGACATTCGGCTCATGCGGGCGTCGGTGTCGCCGCATGTGCAAGTGAAAGCGTCGGGCGGCGTACGCGATTGGCCGACGGCGGTGGCGATGCTGGAGGCGGGGGCGACTCGCCTCGGCACGAGCTCCGGCGTCGCGATCTTGAGCGGCGCGGGCGGTGCGGCCCCTACGCAGACGGGCGGTTATTGAAGACCGGCAAGTAGCAGAGCGGAAGCGCAAGGAGCGAGCTGACGATGTTGAACAGCGTCTGCGCGTGGGCGATTTGCCCGGAGGCCGACTCGCTGAGCAGGACGGAGGCTTGGTGCAGGAGCGGCAGGAGCGGCAAGAACAGCGCGGCGCCGCCAACGTTGAGCGCGATGTGCGACCACGCTACGAACCTTCCGCTGCGGCTCGCGCCGATGCTCGCGATGAGCGCCGTGACGCACGTGCCGACGTTCGCGCCGAGCACGATGGCGATGCCGACCTCGACCGGCACGACCTGCACGGAGGCGAGCCCCATCGTCATCGCGATGACCGCGGCGCTGCTGTGGATGAGTGCGGTCACGATCATGCCCGCGAATACACCCCACAGTATGCTGCGCTGAGCATGGTCCACGAACCACGCGAACAGACCGCGCGACTGCAGCTCGGGCACGATCGTCTGCATCACCTCGACGCCGAGCATGACGGCGGCGAAGCCGCACGCCGCGAGGGACAAGCATCGCACGCTGTGCAGCCAGCGCCGCGTGCGGAATGAGCGGATCGGGACGAGCGCGAGCGTCCCGAGCCAGACGGCCGCCGCGCCGAGCAGTACCGGCAGCGCGAGCCTCGTCAGGTTTAGGCCGATGAGCTCCGTCGTCAGGCATGTGCCGATATTCGTGCCGAGAATGAGGCCGAGCGTACGGGGAAACGTCATCAGCCCGGTATTCACCAGGCCGATGCAGATGACGGTGATGGCGCTGCTGCTCTGGAGGACGGCGGTGACCCCTGTTCCGATCAGCAGGCCTCGCAGAGGGGTGCGGGTGAACCGCTCGATCAGTCGGGACAAGTAAGGACCGGCCCATTGATGAAGCGCAAGCTCCATTACCTTCATCCCGGTCAGGAAGACGCCTAAGCCGACGAGAAGCGGGAGAACGATGTGCTGCAGCATATTGGGGCTCCTTTTGCGTTTTTACGGAATGGGATTGTAGTATCCCGGGGCCCTCGCAAAGTAAAAGGAATCATCTTAAGAGATTTGCATCACTTTGTGGGGATTAAGGACATACTCAAGAATATGTGGGGGAAAGGACGGGCATGACAAGCTTTTGGCGGTGGGCGAAGCGGTGTCAGGCCCTTACATACGAGGAGGATCGGATCGGAAGATGGCAACGGTGGTGTTGGACCGCAAGCGGAAGAAACGGGTGGAGCATGGGCACCCTTGGGTTTATCAGAATGAAATCGAACGCATCGACGGACACTATGAGCCCGGCGACCTCGTGCAAGTGACGACGCATCAAGGGCAATCGCTCGCGGTAGGCTATATCAATCCGCACTCGCAGATTACGGTCCGTATCGTCAGCTACTCTCCGCTAGAACGAATGGACCGCGACTTCTTCGTCGGCCGGATTCGCCAGGCGCTGGCACACCGGGACCGGTTCGTGACGAACACCGACGCGTACCGGCTCGTCTTCGGGGAAGCGGACTTCCTTCCCGGTCTAGTCGTGGACAAGTATGCCGACGTGCTCGTCGTGCAGATTTTGTCCCTCGGCATGGATCTGTGCCGGGACGCGATCGTGGAGGCGCTGCGAGAGGTAATGAATCCTAGCGGCATCTACGAGCGGAGCGATGTGCCGGTACGCCGGCTGGAAGGGTTGGAGCCGCGGACGGGTGTTCTGTACGGAGATTGCCCCAGACACGTGCGCATCGTCGAAAACGGCCTGCAGCTCGAAGTGGATATCGTCGAAGGCCAGAAAACCGGCTATTTCTTCGACCAGCGGGAGAATCGCGCCTCCATCGCCAAGCTTATGACAGGCTGGGGCGCGCGGAGCGGGATTGCCCTGCGCCGGATCGAGTCGGATGACCCATCGGGAGGCCGCCTGGCTCCGGTTAACGCCAACGGCAAGGAAGTGACGTTCCCATATTGGGACGGTGCTAGCGTGCTGGAGTGCTTCTCCCATACGGGAAGCTTCACGCTCCACGCCTGCTTATACGGCGCCAAGAAGGTGACGTGCCTCGATATTTCGGAGCACGCCATCGAGAGCGCGAAGCGCAACGTGGAGCTGAATGGCTTCGAGGACCGCGTCGAATTCGTCGTGGCGGATGCGTTCGACTACTTGCGGGAGCAGGTTCGCGGGTTAGAGGAACGGAAGAGCCGGGCAAACACGGGGAGCGAAGGCTCCTCCGCCAAGAAAGTGGACACGTCGAAGCCGATGGCCGCCCAGGGCCGGACGTGGGATGTCGTCATTCTGGACCCGCCCGCGTTCGCCAAAACCCGAAGCGCGGTCGAATCGGCCTGCCGAGGGTACAAGGACATCAACCTGCATGCGATGAAGCTGGTGAACGAGGGCGGCTACTTAGTGACGGCCAGCTGCTCGTATCATGTGAGGCCGGAGTTGTTCCTCGAAACGATTCACGCGGCTGCGGCCGATGCAGGGAAGGTTGTCCGGCTGATTGACTTTCATGGGGCGGGCAAGGACCATCCGCATATTTTGGGCGTGGACGAGGGAGATTATTTGAAGTTCGCCATTCTGGAAGTGCGTTCGCGCCAATAACTCAGAATCCAGTCTTAAGTAGGGAGGGCCCGCCATGGAAGGGCGAGACCGACATCACGAGAAACCTCCAACATCCGCCGTCCAAGCGTCCCCCTACCGGGTTCGCGGTTGGAAAGGAAACCGCCTGCTTCACGGGATGCTGCTCCTGTATGCCGCGTATTGGATCGTGGCGGCCATTAAGCCGACGAGTCGGGGGGAATGGCTGCTGGAGAACATCCTGGTTGCGCTCACCGCGCTTGTTCTGGGGTTGACGTACAGGAAGTTTAAGTTTTCAAACCTCTCTTACTTCTTCATCCTGCTGTACCTCGTGTTCCATACATATGGCGCTCACTATACTTATTCAGCTACCCCGTTCGACAACTGGCTAAAATCGGCGTTCGATACCAAACGGAGCTATTACGACCGGGTCGTTCATTTTCTGTTCGGCTTTCTGCTCGCTTATCCGGTCCGAGAATGGTTCGTCCGGCTGTCCGGTCTTGCCAAGCAATGGACTTTGCTCATCCCGATTATCTTGCTCGTGACGTTCAGCAGCATTTTCGAAATCTTCGAGATGCGCATTGCGTTGATCATGAAAAGCCAATTGGCCCGAGATTACGTGGGACTGCAGGGGGACGTCTGGGATTCGGTCAAGGATATCGAAATGGGGTTGTTGGGGGCGGTACTCGGGTCACTTGGGCTATATATCTGGTATCGCCGGAAAGCGCGAAAGCCCGGCTAACAAAAAATCGGCATGAGCTCTACTAGGTAGAGGCTCATGCCTTATTTCGTTTAGGCTTTGCGTGCGGTCCGTTATTGGGCGGACAACGCGTCGATTCGGCGCAGCTCGTCCTCCGTAAACGTCAAGTTGCTAAGCGCGGCCACATTCTCCTCGATCTGCGACACGCGGCTTGCCCCGATCAGGGCCGAAGTCACGCGTCCGCCTCTTAACACCCAGGCAAGCGCCATTTGAGCGAGGGACTGCCCACGCTCCGCGGCCAGCTCGTTCAGTCCCCGGATGACTTGCAGCTTCTCCTCGGTAATGTTGTTGGTCTTCAAAAATACATTCCTAGCGGCGCGGGAATCTTCAGGGATCCCCTGCAAATACCGTGAAGTAAGGAGCCCTTGAGCGAGCGGACAGAAGGCGATGCTGCCGATGCCCTCTTCGTCCAACACGTCCTGCAAGCCTTTCTCGATCCAGCGGTTCAGAATGGAGTAGCTCGGCTGATGGATGAGGAGCGGCGTTCCGAGACGCTTCATGATCGCAGACGCCTCGGCGGTCTGCTCGGCGCTGTAGGAAGAAATGCCGACGTAGAGCGCCTTCCCCTGGCGGACGAGCAAATCGAGCGCCCCCATCGTCTCTTCCAGCGGGGTCTCCGGGTCCGGACGGTGGGAATAGAAAATATCGACATAGTCGAGTCCCATCCGCTTCAAGCTCTGATCCATGCTGGCGACGATGTATTTCTTGGACCCCCAGTCTCCGTACGGACCGGGCCACATGAGGTAGCCGGCCTTGGTTGAGATGATCAGCTCATCGCGATATCCGCGAAAATCGGATCTCAGAATCGAGCCGAAATGTTCCTCGGCGGATCCCGGGGGAGGGCCGTAATTGTTCGCAAGGTCAAAATGGGTGATGCCCAAGTCGAAGGAACGGGTCAGCATGTCCCGCATGTTTACTTGCCGGTCGATTCCGCCGAAATTGTGCCACAAGCCTAACGAGATGGCGGGGAGCTTCAGTCCGGATTTGCCGCATCGGGTGTACTTCATCGAGTCGTAGCGCGAAGATTGAGGGAAATATGCCACTGGTCCAGCCTCCTAATTCATTGGGTAAGTACTATGTTTTATGATACCGATTGCAAATAGCTAGAGCAAGGGGCGGGAAAAATCGTTCATACTTGATTTGTACCCTGTCTTTAGCGTGCAAGTCTGCTATTCTGAATAGGTTGCTTTTTCCCGAATGCGTTTTTTAGCCCCGGGGTCCCCGCAAAGTTATTTGCAAAAGCATCGAAGGCACTCTTCAGTTGGTGTGGGGTAAAAAAATTGGGGCTATCCCAATAAATAACAGTCATGTATAATGGGACAATAGCACATAAAACGGAACGTATGTTCCGATGCAATGGGGTGGAACGGTTGAACTTTATTTCCAAGCTTTCATGGTTTTTCAAGGAACGGTGGGCGTACTACACGTTCTCAATCGCGGCGATCGTAGTCGTCAATCTGCTGAGCATCATTCCGCCTAAAATGATAGGGACGGTCATCGACTCGATTCGCATTCACGAACTGACCGCGTCCTCACTGACCCGAACGATCGCGTTTCTGGTCGGGCTGGCGCTTGTCGTCTACGTCTTGAATTTTTTCTGGGTTCAGACTCTGTTCGGCAATTCGGCGCTGCTCGAGACGAGTTTGCGCTCCAGACTGTTCCGCCATTTGATGCGGATGACGCCTTCCTTTTTCCATCGGAACCGAACCGGAGACTTGATGGCGCTCGCGACGAATGACGTGATGGCGATCAGCCAGACGGCCGGCTTCGGGGTACTCACGCTGGTCAGCACTCTTGTAGGTACGTCCGTCGTGCTCGTGACGATGGTCGTTCTGATCGATTACAAGCTGATGTTAGCCGCCTTGATCCCGCTGCCCTTCCTCGCGATCGCGATCAACGTGTTGGGCAAGCGGATGCGGCGCCGGTTTCTCGCGGCACAAGCTTCGTTCGGCAGGATGAACGACCATGCGCTCGAGTCGATCTCCGGGCTGCGGGTGCTGCGCTCTTACGTGCAGGAGCAGCGCGACCTGTCCGCTTTCGATCAAGTGACGAAGGACGTGATGGAGAAGAACCGCAGCGTCGCCGTCATCAGCTCGATGTTCCAACCGGTGATCTCCTCCATCGTCGGCGTCAGCTATTCGATCGGATTGGGCTACGGCTCTTATTTGGTGTTCCACAACGAGCTGACGCTCGGTCAGCTCGTCTCCTTCAACATCTATTTGGGCATGCTGATCTGGCCGATGATTTCTTTTGGCGAATTTATCAATATTTTGCAGCGGGGCACTGCTTCGGCGGACCGGATGTACGACTTGTTCGCCCAGCGAGCGGACGTGCAGCCGCCGACGAAACCGCTTGCGGTCGAGGTGCCTGTGTCGATCGAGTTCGACGGCTTGACGTTCCGCTATCCGTCCGCACAGGCCGATAGTCTGAAGGATATTCGCTTCCGGTTGCAGCGCGGCGAGACGCTCGGCATCGTGGGCCGGACGGGGAGCGGGAAGAGCACGCTCCTCAAGCAGCTGCTGCGGCAGTATCCGCTCGAGGAGGGCAAGGTGCTCGTCACCGGCGTTCCGATTGAACGGATCGACATCGAGAACGTCAAGAGCTGGGTCGGGTATGTGCCGCAGGAGCACCTGCTGCTCTCCAAGAGCATTCGCGACAACATCGCCTTGGGCAAGCAGGACGCGTCGGCCGATGAACTCGACCGGGTCGTCGCCATGGCTTCGTTCAGCGACGATATCGCGCAGATGAAGGAGGGCCTCGCCACCGTGATCGGCGAATACGGCGTCATGCTGTCCGGCGGTCAGAAGCAGCGGGTCGGCATTGCCCGCGCGCTGCTGACGGATCCGGAGATCCTCATCCTGGACGACGCGCTGTCGGCCGTGGATGCGCGGACGGAGAGCCGGATTCTGGGCAATATTAGAAGGGAGCGCGAGGGCAAGACGACGCTGATCGCGACCCACCGGCTGTCCGCGGTTCAGCATGCCCAGCTCATACTCGTGCTCGACGAAGGAAGAATCGTCGAGCGCGGTACGCATGAAGAGCTGATGGCGCGGGGCGGCTGGTACAAGGAGCAGTATGTCCGCCAGCAGACCGAATCCTCGCTTATGAACGAATTGGAGAAGGAGTGACCGCTATGGAATCTATCGAATCCGAGAGAATCCCGACTTCGCTGGGCCGTCGGCTGACCGCCTATGCGATGCTGTACAAAGGGCGGATCTCGCTGGCCTTGCTTATCCTGCTGGTCGCGGTAGGGACACAGCTCGCGGGGCCTTACATCGCGAAGATCATTATCGACAAGCATATATTGGCGATCGAGCAGCCGTGGTACGAGACGAATCCGAGCCAAGTCCCTCCGGGTACGCAGTCGATCGAGTACCAGGGCAAAGCGTTCATCCGGGCGGATTGGCTGTCCCCAGGGCAATCGACTCAAGGGTGGGCGCAGGCGACCGTGAAGCAGGAGAGCTCCTCCTTCCGGCTCACCAGCACGTCCGGAACGAATACCGTACTCAGCGGGGAGGACGTGCAGCATTTCTACAGCGAGGACATTCGTCCCATCATGGGGCTCATCGCGCTCTATTTGTCTCTGCTGCTCGTCTCCGGCGCATTGACGTTCACCCAATCCTACATCCTCCAAACGGCGGCGCTCAGCATCATCCAGCGTATGCGGATGGACATCTTGAAGCAAATTCACCGCATCCCGGTACGCTACTTCGACAATACGCCGATCGGCCAGGTGGTGTCCCGGATCGCGAACGATACGGAAGCCATTCGGGATCTGTTCATGAGCTTCATGGCCACCTTCGTCGTCAGCGGCGTGAACTTGATCGGCATCTTCGTCGCGATCGCGATTTTGGACTGGAGGCTCGCGCTCATAACGCTTGTGCTCATCCCGTTCTTCTATTTAGTCATGAGGTTCCACCTCAAGTATGCGAAGGGCTACGTGACGATTATGCGGGCACGCCTCAGCGACATGAATGCGATGCTGAACGAGACGATCAACGTCATGCCGATCATCCAGGCTTTCCGGCGGGAGAAGGGGCGCACCGAAGAATTCGAGTCGTTGAACCAGGAACGGTACTTGAACCAGCGCAAGCAATTCCGTCTGTTCTCCTTATCGGCCCGGAACATCGTCGGCCTCGTAGGCAGCCTGTGCACCGCGCTCGTCCTGTGGTATTACGGCAAGCAGTCCCTTGAGACCGCGATCTCGTTCGGGGTGCTGTACGCGTTCATCGATTATTTGGGCCGGGTGTTCCAGCCGATCATCGGCATCTTCGAACAGCTGACGAACGCTCAGCGCGCCTTCGTGTCGGCCGAGCGGGTATTCGCCCTGCTGGACCGGGAGGGCGTCGACCTGGATGAGCGTCCTAGCGCTCCCCGGCCGAACGGGCTCGTGCAGTTCGAGAACGTCTCGTTCGCCTACAAGAACGAAGATTATGTGCTTCGCAACATTTCGTTCGAAGCGCGCCAGGGCGAGACGATCGCACTCGTCGGGCATACCGGCTCCGGCAAGAGCTCGATCATGAATTTGCTGCTCGGCTTCTATGAGCCGAGCCAAGGACGGATTGCGATCGACGGGCGGGACATCGCGACGTTTTCCAAGCAGGAGCTTCGTCAGCATATGGGCATCGTCCTGCAGGACCCGTTCTTGTTCACGGGCGACATCGGGTTCAACGTCAGCTTGTACAACGAGGCGATCGACGAGACGCGGATCCGCCAGGCGCTGCGGGATGTGGGGGCGGAGAGCTTCGTGAACCAGCTGCCCGGCGGCTTGCACGAGCCGGTCGTAGAGCGCGGCAACACGTTGTCCGCCGGCCAGCGGCAGCTCATCTCGTTCGCCCGCGCGCTCGCCTTCAACCCGGCGATTCTCATCCTCGACGAAGCGACCGCGAGCATCGATTCCGAGACGGAGGGCATCATCCAGCATGCGCTGCATGTGCTGAGGGAGGGGCGCACGACTTTCGTCATCGCGCACCGCCTGTCCACGATCCGAGATGCGGACCGAATCCTCGTCCTGCATCACGGCGAGATCGTGGAAAGCGGCACGCACGAGCAGCTCATGGAGCAGCAGGGCCGCTACTACAAGATGTACCAGCTGCAGAAAGGCGAGGCCGCCCGCTCTACGGTTGGACCGCCTGTCATCCTGAGCCCCGGGCTTCCCGCGAAGTAATCGGAATAAGCTACGAAGGCCTACTTCACTTTGTGGGGTTTCTTTAGCCCCGGGGTTCCCGCGAAGTAATCAACGAAGAGGAGTGTGGTTTCGATGTCAACGGATTTGCGTTACCCGATCGGCCGGTTCCAAGCGCCGGCCCAGCTCGACGACGCGGTTCGCCTGGGGTGGATAGAAGAGATCGCCTCGCTGCCGGCCCGGCTACGCGAGGCTACCGCCGGCCTGACCGAGGAGCAGCTGGACACCCCGTATCGACCGGATGGATGGACGGTACGGCAGGTCGTGCATCATGTGGCCGACAGCCACATGAACAGCTGGATCCGGTTCAAGCTCGCACTGACCGAGGAGCAGCCGACGATTAAGCCATACGCGGAAGACCGGTGGGCCGAGCTTCCGGATTCGAGGGAGCTGGCGATCGAGCCGTCGCTCGTCCTGCTCGACGCGCTTCATGAGCGCTGGGTCGTCCTGCTGCGCAGCATGAGCGAGGCCGACTTCGCAAGAACGTTCTTGCATCCCGATTCGGGAGTTGTCTCCCTGAGCCGGAATCTGGGCATTTACGCTTGGCACGGCAACCACCACCTGGCGCACATCACGTCGCTGAAGCGGCGTATGGACTGGTAGTGTGGGATGGTAGCCGGTCGGCGTACCGGCTGTCAGCCGCATGGGTTGGTAGCTGATATGCGAATAGGCCGGTGCACGAGAGGGAATTTCTCCCTCACTCTGAGCGGAGTTGTGCCAATTATAGTCTATAACAGGGAAAACCTCCCCCTTTTTGACCGGAAAACGCCTGATTTAGGCTGGTTCGTCAAAAAGTGAGGGAGGTTTTCCCCTACATCTCAGCAAAACCGAGGGAATGCCACTAAAAAGAGGGAGAAAATCCCTCTGTTAGCGTCCGCGCATGCCAAGAAACCGTCCGGGCTCGCCCGGACGGGGCTCGTGCATTTATGTCTATTGCCAGCGCTCGAGCTGATCGCGGATAGTGTCTTTGAAGATGCGGCCCTTCTGCAGAATAGGGGTCGGGACCGAGATGTTGTAGCGGACGATTTGCTTGTTAATGGCGGCGATTTCTTCATCGGTTACGGATTCGGATTGGCCGAGCTCGATCCGCTTGATCAGCTTCTCGATCCGGGTGCGGATCTCATGCTGCAGCTCCAGCCAAGGGGGCAGGACGTTGGCATTTTTGAGCATCGAATTAAGCGGATCCCCGTCCTGGACCGTGATGGGCTTGCCCTTGCCCGCCAAATTATCGAAGCCTCCGCTATCCATACAATCTTGAAACGCTTGGTCCAAATAACTGTTTAAATTGCGCACCTGAGCGATCGACTGGGCGGAGTCCTCCGCCACTTGCGCGGGCATCGCTTGCTTGTCCGTTTTCGCATCACCTATAGAGACTACGGCGATTTCCTGATTGTCCGACTTCTTGCGAAACCATTTGATCTGCACGCCAACCATCCTCTCGTAACGATCATGACAACCCTTACAATTCCATTATAAGCGCCGCCTTGCCGCGCGAAACGGGCAAATCGTGAGAATATTGTGACTGTTTCCGGCAGGAGGGGAATCGTTATTTTATTAAAGACAGATGACCGGGCGTGTGATAAACTATTCGTGGAATAGTAATCGATTACTACAAATAAAATCAGCCGAATAAGGAGCGAAAACGAGGATGAACATTCATAAGGCGGACAATGCCGGGCTGCTAGGCGAGCTGGCGGCGAATCAAGCGGCGGAGGTACTGCAGAGCACGATCGAGCGGCAAGGCTATGCCCGGATCGTGTTATCGACGGGTGCTTCCCAATTTCCTTTCTTCGAAGCGCTCAAGGCGAAGCCGATCGACTGGAGCAAGGTGGAGATGTTCCATTTGGACGAGTACGTCGGGTTGCCGGAATCCCATCCAGCGAGCTTCCGCAAGTACTTGAAGGAGCGATTCCTTTCCTTCGCACCGGTGGCGCAGGCGCATCTGGTGGATGGGGAGGGCGACGTCGCCGCTCACCTCGCAGATTTGACTAACGAAATTCGAAAAGCCCCGATTGACCTGGCGCTGATCGGAATCGGAGAGAACGCGCATATTGCGTTCAACGACCCGCCCGCCGATTTCGAGACGCGGGAGGCGTACATCGTCGTCAATCTGGATGAAGCATGCAAGGCGCAGCAAGTCCGGGAAGGCTGGTTCGAGTCGCTCGACACCGTACCGAAACAGGCGATTACGATGACCGTCCATCAAATTTTAAGCAGCCGGACGATTATCTCCGTCGTGCCCCACGAGGTGAAGGCGGAGGCGATCCGCAGCACACTGCGCGAGGGCGTGACGAACACGGTTCCGGCTTCGATTCTCAAGACGCACGGGGACTGGTCGCTGTACCTGGATCGCAACTCGGCTTCGCTAATCGAATAGCTGCATCCTTCTCTTGGGCCGTCCATTTTGGACGGCTTTTTTCAACCGGTTTTGAGCGCGGGTAACCGGGACGCTAGGGGGCCGTCTGTGGTACAATAACGCTACAACACAATCCGGCGAGGAGGCTCTCATCGCGACATGATCATCATGATAAACGGCGCGTTCGGCGTTGGTAAAACGACGGCAGCCGAGAAGCTCGTCCGCGCCATTCCCGACAGCATGCTGTTCGACCCGGAGGAGGTCGGCTACATGCTCAGAGCGATCCTCGCGGGTACGGTTACGGGACCGGAGAATACGGGCGATTTCCAGGATTTCGAGCTGTGGAAGGTATTGACCGTCCAGGTGGCGGAGCAATTGATCTCCCGCTACGGCAAGCACCTGATCGTGCCGATGACTTTGTACAAACGAAGCAATTATGACTATATCCGGGATGGATTCAACCGATTGGATGTGCGCACATATTACTTCTGCCTGCTGGCAAGCGAAGCCGCGATCTACGAGAGATTGAGAGCACGGGGCGAGAAGGAAGGCCAGTGGGTGTTCCGGCAGACGAAGCGATGTGTCGAAGCGCTCCGGGATCCAGTGTTCGCCGAGTATATCGATACGGAATCGCTAGTGCCCGAAGCGATCGTCGATTACATTCAGGCGGCCGTCCGATGAGGCGGCATACGTTCCCGAGCCCCTGGCTGCGATTCCTCACGGTGCTGGTCGCGATCGCATACACCCTGATTATGATGCGGCTGCTGTTTGATCGAACGAGCCTTCCCGGCCCCCACCCATTCCGGTACAATCTCATCCCCTTACGGACGATCACGCAATATATCGAATACCGCGATCATTTCAACTTCATGACCTGGTTTAAAAATTTGTTCGGCAACATCGTCCTGTTCATTCCGATCGGTGTATTCGCTCCGCTATTATCACGCGGCTGCGTGCGGTTCGTGCGCTTCATCGTAACGGCACTGGCGATTCTGCTAATCGTGGAAACGGTGCAGCTAGTTACGCGCGTCGGCAGCTTCGACGTGGACGATCTGATCTTGAATATGGCCGGAGCGCTCATCGGCTGGATCGGGATCCGGCTGTATGCAGGGCAGAGGTTCAAAAAAAGCCTAAGCTGAGCAGGGAGGCTGTGCGATGCGGCTATGGAATGTTGCGAGGAAACTTACGGGGAATCGTTATCTTCAAGCGGTACTAGGGATCATCATCCTGTCCTCGGTATTGGCGGCCGCCTATGCCGGGTTCCATACCCCGAAAGACCTCGCCATGGCCGAGTCCGTCGAGATTGGCGGGTTCCGCCTGTTCATGACGCAGCGGGAGATCGAAGAGATGGCGGGGAAAAGCGACCCGATCCCGAGCGCAGCCACATGTATGGGGTGCGGGCCCGAGTTCCTGTATACGAAGCTTCAAATCGCAGGACGCTACTCGGAGACGCTGGACCGCGACAATCCGAAGGTAAAGAGGCTCGTGTTCTCGGATGAAGCGTATGAAGCGTTCGGCGTGCGTCCGGGCATGACAATGGAGGAGGCGGCCAGCCGGCTCGAGCGGCAAGGCTTCGAGCAGCATCCGGACGAGCCGGGGGAGCGGTACCCTTTGTACTACGGCCTGAACAATATGTATGTCCGGCTGTCCACGAGCCGCGAACTGTCCCCTATAAGACGAACCCCGAGCTCCGATAGGGAGCCCGGGGACATTGTGGGCACGATCGTGTTGGAATATCGGGTTCGGGGCGACGAGAACATTCAATATTAGCTTTAGACCCGATGCGCTTTTTGAGTCGCCGGCTTTCCAAGCGCTTCTTTCCACAAACGGCACCACTCGTTGTAATCGGTTAAGACGTTGTCCGGATTCGCCGCGCTTCGTACGACGAAGGACGGGTGGAAGTTGCGGCCGGAGCGGGCTCCGGTTTTGTGATACCGCAGATCGAGCGACCAGCGGATGATGTCGGACCGGTTCGTCGTCCCCCTATGAGGGGTGTATTTGTTCATGATGACGATGCTGCCTTTGCGACACTCTGCTTTGATCGGCTTCACATGGGGGAGCAGCGTCGGCACGATCGTCGTGCCGCCTTCGGCTTGGTGCTCCAGATACCCGGCCTTGAACACCTCGGGCATAATCTCCATACAGCCGGTCTCGGCGGTCGCATCGACCAGCGACATCCAGAACGTAATAATCTCGGATGCTTCGGAATCATCCGACGTGACGGCCGCGTCCTGGTGCCAGGGGACGTTCTCCATGCCGATCGGCTGCTCGCCTTCGCCCTTCCAGGGCATCTTGTGGCGCAAATGCTGGATCGGATTGCAGCTCAGCTCGCGGCCGAGCAAGCTCTCGACGACGCTCAGCAGCTTGTCGTTGCGTAAGAAATCGAACATGGCGGGACCGAGCAGGAACATGATGTCGAACTGTCGGGCAATCTCCGGGCATTGCCGGGCGAGCAGCGTGAGCCGCCGTTCGAACGGCTCGTCCTCGTGCAACTCCGGGAGCTTGCCTTCGGCATGCAGGATGACGGCGCGAGCGGAGATGATCCGCTCGATCTCGTCGATTACGGGCTGCCAATCGGCCGGGGTGAATACGTCCTCGGCGATGACGTAGCCATTCGTCTGAAAGTCGATGATCTGGTTGAGCGATAGACTCATAGGATCCATTCTCCTCCTTGGCGATGCGTTCGATCCATTGATCGATCGGGTACACCCCCAGTATAGGAGCTCGCTCGCTCAGGATGAAGGCACGATTTTCGCTACTATGCGCACTATATTATCTTTTTAACCGGGCAGTGTCGGCAAGCAGGCGCATGCGGTACGCGGCCGGCGCAATGCCGTATACGCTGCGGAACACTCTGGCGAAATAGGAGGGCTCCTCGTAGCCGAGCCGCTCGGCAATGGCATAAACGGGAAGGTCGGTCAAGGCGAGCAGCTGCTCGGCTTCCCGCATGCGGATGCCTTGCAGGTGGTTGAAGGGCGATTCGCCGGTGTGCGCTTTGAACAGGCGGCACAAGTAGTTCGGCGTCAGATGGGCGAAGTCGGCTATCTCCTTCAATGTTATCGGGCGCCCTCGATGGGTATGGAGATATTGCTTGATCGAGGCGATGACCGACGCCTCCCCTTGGAGGGGCCGTTCCGTCTGCAGATACGACTCGACGACCGTCTCCACGCGGGAGAGCAGTTCCGCAACCATCAGCCCGAAATGGGAGCGGAGGAGGGGCGCGTCATACAGCTCCAGTATGCGGTCGAAGCCTTCGGTAAGAAGCGGCCTCAGTCTGGCGGGAACGACGAGCGGCCGATTCGTATTAAGCGGGTGCGTCGGACCGGCTGCCCGTGCAAAGTCGAAGAAGTGGACTTCGGCGGCGTTCCCGGCCGCATCCAGCAGCTGAAACGTGCTTTCCAGGTTCGTGAGCGGCTCGTCCAGCCCGAAGATGAATCGGTGCGGCTCGTTCGGATTGATGATATACAGCATGCCGGGCAGCGCTTCAGTCGTCGTGGAACCGACGGTGAACCGTCCCTTGCCTTCGAGAATGTACATAATGTGGAACACGGGATGGGCATGAAGAGGACCGTGCACGTTATAGCGGCTCTTCATCAGGTTTGTCGTCACATGGTCAATCGTGTAATGGCCCTTCGGGCTCGACAGCTTGATCTCGATGCGGCATCCCTCCAGTCTCGCCGCTGGCCGCGGAACGAGCGCAACTGTGAATTCGCTTTCATCTTACTGAACGTGCCCCCCTTTTGTAAATACGGGAATGACGACAATTCGAAGCCGCAGACCCCGCCCAAGTATGGTAGAATAATAGAGAAACAAGAACACATGATCTGGCGGGAGGCTACTATGGCCATACGAATATTGCTGGGCCGGGCCGGGAGCGGTAAAACCAGGCGCTGTCTCGACGATATCCGCGAGCGGCTTCTGGAGGCGCCTGCAGGCGACCCGCTCATCCTGCTCGTCCCCGAGCAGGCGACGTTCCAAGCGGAGTCCGCGCTCGTCTCGACGCCCGGCCTCGGCGGACTGATCCGCGCTCAGGTGCTGAGCTTCCGGCGGCTTGCATTCCGGGTGATGCAGGAGGCGGGCGGAACGGCCCGTATACATATAGACGACAGCGGCAAGGCGATGCTCCTGCGCCGCATCATTCAGAGGAAGAAGGGCGAGCTTCGCCAATTCGGCCGGTCGGCCGAACAGCACGGGTTCATCGACAGCCTGAACCAGCTGTATACCGAATTCCGGCGGTATGCCATCGATCCGGAACGGCTGGAGCGCCATGTTCGGCGGCAGCTGGAAGCCGGCGCGACGGGGATGACGGCGGACAAGCTTCACGACATTCGGCTCCTCTACGAGCAATTCGACGAGCAGTTGAAGGTGCATTACGTGGACGCCGAAGACTATTTGACAATCCTGGCTCAATCCATACGGGAGACCGAGAGCATGACCCGGGCGGACATCTGGATCGACGGCTTCCACGGGTTCACCCCGCAAGAGTTCGGCGTCCTCGAGCAGCTCATGCTCCACTTCCGGAACGTGACGGTATCGCTGTGCGTCGATCGCGATTATGCGGCGGACGAGGAGCCGAACGAGCTCGACCTGTTTCATCCGACCGCCCGAACGCTCGTCCGGCTGAAGCAGCTGGCGGAGCAGAACGGCGCCCGGGTCGAGCGGGTCGAGCTGCTCGAATCGGAGCCGGCGGTTCGCTATCGCCACAGTCCGATGCTTGCCTACCTCGAGCGATCGTTCGGGAATCGGACGGCTCCACCCTTCCAAGAACCGGCGGGCGAATACATAGACATATCGATTCGAAGCGCCGCGAACCGGCGCGCGGAAGTGGAGGGCATGGCCCGAGAGATGGTTCGCCAGGTTCGGGAGCGGGGCTACCGGTGGCGCGACTTGGCGATTCTCGTGCGGAACATGGAGCAGTATCGCGATTTGCTCGCAACGGCATTGCAGGATTACGCCATCCCGTATTTTTTCGATGCGAAGCGTTCGCTCCTGCACCATCCGCTCTTCGAGCTGATCCGCTCCAGTCTGGAGGTCGTGAGCGGCAATTGGCGCCATGACGCGGTGTTCCGCTGTGTGAAAACCGAGCTGCTCCTGCCCCTGCCGCAGGATCCGTCGGCCGATGAAACGCGAGCCCGTCTGCGCGGAGGGATGCACCAACTGGAGAATGTCGTACTGGCGTTAGGCATCCAAGGCTATCGTTGGAAGGAGGCGAGGCGTTGGGAGCCGGTACGCGGGGCGTCGCTGGAGGAGAACGGGCCTCCGCCTCAGCCGGACGAAGCGCTGATCGGGCTGCTGCACGAATGCCGCATGCTTGTAGTAGAGCCATTGTCGGTCCTCGAGCAAGGGATGAAGGAGGCTGACACGGTCAGGTCGATGGCTCAGGCGCTGTTCACGTTCCTGGAGCAGCTGCATGTTCCGCGCAAGCTGGACGAGCTGATGCGGGAGGCGATCGCGGCGGGCCGGCCCGAGACGGCGAAGGAGCATGCGCAAGTATGGGACAGCGTGCTGGAGCTGCTCGATCAGATCGTGGAAATGCTGGGCGACGAGACGATGCCGCTCGGCCAGTTCGCCGAGCTCATCGAGACCGGCCTCGACCAGGTGAAGCTGGCCTTGGTGCCGCCCGCCCTCGATCAGGTGCTCATCGGCAGCATGGACCGGACGCGATCGAGCCGGATCAAGCGTGCCTATATTTTGGGCGCGAACGACGGGGTTATGCCGGCGAAGCTAAGCGAGGACGGGCTATTGACCGAATCGGAACGAGAACGGTTCATCGAGGACGGGCTGGAGATGGCGGAGGGCAGCCGGAGGAGGCTGCTGGACGAGCAGTTCGTCCTGTACACGGCGCTCGCGACCCCGAGCCATCATCTGTGGATCAGTTATCCGCTGGCCGATGAGGAAGGCAAGTCGCTTCTCCCCTCCGAGATCGTGAAACGGCTGCGCCGGTTGTTCCCGGCCGCTTCCGAGCTTATGCTGCTCGCCGAGCCGGCTTCCGACTCGGGGGAGGAGGAAGCGCTGGACTTCATGGCGCACCCGGAACGGGTGCTGTCGCTCCTGTCCGTGCAGCTCCGGGAATGGATCAAGGGCCGGACGATCCCGGAGGTATGGTGGGAGGCGTACAACTGGTATTGCTCCCAGCCACTGTGGAGAGCGAAGCTGAAGCGGGCGCTGAGGTCGCTCTTCGAGACGAACGACGCCCCGCCGATCTCTCCGGCGATCAGCCGGCTGCTCTACGGAGAGCGGCTCCGGGCAAGCGTGTCGCGCATGGAGCGTTTCGTCGCCTGCCCGTTCTCGCAGTTCGTCTCGCACGGCTTGCGGCTCTCCGAACGGCGCGTCTACCGGCTGGAAGCGCCGGATATCGGGCAGCTGTTCCACGCCGCACTGAGCTGCATCGCCATGCGGCTGACCGAAGAGAGTGGGGGCTGGTCCGCGCTTACGCCGGAGCAACTCTACGCCTTCGCGTCCGACGCCGTGGATGAGCTGGCGCCGCGGCTGCAGGCGGAAATCCTGCTCAGCTCGAACCGTCACCGGTACATTACCCGCAAGCTGAAGCAAATCGTTGGCCGCGCCTCGCTCGTCCTGGGCGAGCATGCGCGGCACGGATCGTTCGTGCCGATCGGATTGGAGCTCGGCTTCGGTCCCGGACAGACGCTGCCGCCGCTCGAATTCCGTCTGGACAACGGAGCCCTCATGGAGATTATCGGCCGCATCGACCGCGTGGATCGGGCTGACGGGGACCAGGGCATGCTGCTCCGCGTCATCGATTATAAGTCGAGCTTGACCGAACTGCGGCTGACCGATGTGTATTACGGCATGTCGCTGCAGATGCTGACGTATCTCGACGTCGTCATCACGCATGCGGAGCGATGGCTCGGCCAGCAGGCGAAGCCGGCCGGCGTGCTGTACTTCCACGTGCACAATCCGATGCTGCAGCAGAAGAACGGCCTGTCCTCCGCCGAAGCGGAGCTCGCGCTGCTGAAGCGGTTCAAGATGAGGGGGCTCGTCCTGGACGATCCCGATACGGTGCTGCGCATGGACAGCCAACTCGCCGACCAGAGCGGCCGGTCGATCTTGATCCCGGTCGGGATGAAGGCGGACGGCAGCTTCTACAAAGGCTCTTCCGTCGCTTCCGAGGCGCAATGGAATCGGCTGCGGCGGTATGTGCGAGGCGTCATCCAAGATATCGGCAACCGAATGATGGAGGGACAGGTGGACATTCGCCCGTATCGGATGGGGCCGAAGCTGGCATGCACATATTGCCCGTACAAGCCGGTATGCCGGTTCGAGCCCGGAGCGGATGCCCAGTCGTACAACCGGCTGAAGGTCATCGACAAGGATCAAGTCTGGCACGCGATCGAGACCGCCACGACGGATCGGACCGCAGAAGGAGGTGCGCGATGAGTAACGACGTGAGCCAATTGGATTCGAATTCGGAACCATTATTGGAAAAGCCGGCAGGCAGCCCATGGACGGACGAGCAGTGGGAGGCGATCCGGACGCGCGGCAGCCATGTGCTGGTCGCGGCGGCGGCCGGCTCGGGGAAGACGGCCGTCCTAGTCGAGCGCATCATCAAGCGCATCACCGATGAGCGCCGTCCGATCGACGTGGACCGGCTGCTTGTGGCGACGTTCACGAACGCCGCGGCCGGCGAGATGCGCCAGCGCATCCGCGAGGCGCTCGAGAAGGAGCTGCACCGCAACCCGCAGTCCACGCATTTACTTCGGCAAATCTCGCTCATTCATCGCGCCTCGATTACGACGCTGCACTCCTTTTGCCTTGACATCGTGCGCCGTTACTTCACCCGCGTCCAGCTCGACCCTGCCTTCCGGATCGCCAATGAGACGGAAGCGGAGCTGATGCGGCAAGATCTGCTCGCGGAGCTGCTAGAGGAGGAGTACGGCCGGAGCGAGGAGGACAGCCCGTTCTGGAAGCTCGTCGACTGGTTCGGAGGCGAGCGGGGGGACGAAGCGCTGGTGCGTCTCATCCAGCGGCTGTACGACTTCGCCCGCAGCCACCCATGGTCGGACCATTGGCTGCAGCAAATCGTCGCCGCATTCGAGGGAAGCGGTGAAGCAGGGCGAGCGGCGGAACACGGCGAGCTTGGGTTCGACGTTTGGCAAGCGAGTCTGCTCCGGGATGTCCGTTTGGAATTGAGGGGCGTAAGCGGCCTGCTGTCGGAGGCGCTTCAGCTCGCGAAGCGCCCCGACGGGCCGACCGCATACATAGACAACCTGCGAGCGGACCGGGACATGCTTGAGGAGCTGTTAGAAGCATCGCACAAGTCCTGGGAAACGCTGCACGACCGGTTTCAGACGGCGGGCTTCGGCAAGCTGAGCGCCAGCCGCAGCACGAGTGTGGACAAAGATGTACAGGAGCAGGTCAAAAAACTGCGGGATCAGGCGAAAAAGCAGCTGAACGCTCTGCAGGAGGAGCTGTTCCAACGGACGGCCGAGACATACCGGGCCGAGCTCGCGGAGCTTGCGCCCCTTATGTCGAAGCTCACGGACCTCGTCACGACGTTCGGCGAGCGGTTCCGGCAGCAAAAGGCGGAGCGGGGGCTGGTCGACTTCTCCGATCTGGAGCATTATTGCCTGCAAATCTTGAGACATCCGGATTCCACGCCGGACCATGTGATTCCGTCCGATGCGGCGGAGCAGCTGCGCAGCCAGTTCGCGGAGGTGCTGCTCGATGAATACCAGGACACGAATATGGTGCAGGAAGCGATCGTGGAGCTGATCTCGTCCGCCGATCCGGGCAACCGGTTTATGGTGGGGGATGTGAAGCAGAGCATCTACCGGTTCCGCTTGGCGGAGCCGGGGTTGTTCCTGCACAAGTACGGCGCCTTCAAGGACCGCGCGGCAGGGCACCGGATCGATCTGGCGCGCAATTTCCGCAGCCGGGCGGAAGTCGTCGACGGGGTCAATTACTTATTCAAGCAGCTGATGAGCGAGTCGGTGGCCGAGATGGATTACGACGAAGCGGCGCAGCTCGTGTGCGGTGCCGGTTACCCCGTGAGCCCGAACGATTGCGCGATCGAGGTGCTGCTGGTCGACAAATCCGGGGACGGGCGCCCGGAAGTGGAGACGGAGGACGATTCCGCAGCGGAGGAGAGCGGACTGAGCGAGAGCGACTCCCTGTCCCGGACGGAAGAAAGCGTTAAGGACGAGGAAGAGCAGGCGGAGACCGCTCAGCTGGAAGCCCGGCTTATCGCGTCGACGATACATCGCCTGCGGGGAGGTACGGGAGAACGGCCCTTTCAGGTGTACGACCGAGGCATCGGCGGGTTCCGAACGCTGGAGTATCGCGATATCGTCATTTTGCTGCGTTCGCCCTCCAACTGGTCGGCCGTTATGCTCGAAGAGCTGCATCAAGCCGGGATTCCCGTCTACGCTGAGCTGAACACGGGCTATTTTACCGCCACGGAAGTGGAGACGCTCCTCTCGCTGCTGAAGGTCATCGACAACCCTTATCAGGATATCCCGCTTGCCGGCGTGCTGAGGTCGCCGATCGTCCAACTGACGGCAGAGGAACTGGCGGCCGTGAGGATGTTCCGGCGGAACGCCCCTTATTACGAAGCCGTGCTGGCCTGCGCCAATGACTATGACGGTCAGGGTGGTCAAGGACCGCTTGATCAGTTGGATCCGGAAGCGGTGGAGCGGCTGCGCGACAAGCTGCGCACGTTCCTGTCGATGCTGGGGCGCTGGCAGGAGGAGGCGAGACTGGGCTCGCTGTCCGAGCTCATCTGGAGCTTGCTTCGCGATACGGGCTTTTACGACTATGCGGGCGGGCTGACGGGGGGCTTGCAGCGACAGGCGAACCTGCGGGCGCTGTACGACCGGGGGAGACAATATGAGGCAACCTCCTTCCGGGGACTGTACCGATTCCTCCGCTTTATCGAGCGGATGCAGGACGGAGGCGGGGATTTGGGAACCGCCCGGGCGATCGGCGAGCAGGAAGACGTCGTCCGCATCATGTCGATCCATAAGAGCAAAGGATTGGAGTTTCCGGTCGTCTTCGTGGCGGGGCTGGGCAAAAAGTTCAACATGATGGATTTGAACGGGTCTTTCCTCCTGCACAAACAGCTCGGGTTCGGGCCCAAATTCGTCGACGAGCCGACGCGGCAAAGCTATCCGACATTCCCGCTGCTAGCTATGCGCAAACGGATGCGGATGGAGATGCTCGCCGAGGAGCTGCGCGTCTTGTACGTCGCCTTGACGCGGCCGAAGGAGAAGCTGTTCCTCATCGGGACGACCGCTGCGCTTGCCAAGCAGGTGCAGCGCTGGGGCGCGCAGATCGGCCATCCCGAGTGGGCGCTGCCGGACTATGAGCTGGCCAAAGCGAAATGCTTCCTCGATTGGATCGGTCCGGCGATCATCCGGCATCCCCAAGCCGATACGCTGCGCACATGGGCAGGCATCCCCGAACCGATCGGGGAAGGGTGGGGATGGATGCGGCACGACCCTTCCGCGTGGAAGATCGCCGTCGTCGGCACGGACAGCCTGGCGCAGGCGGCCGCCGCGCGGGAAGTCCGCTTCGCGGACGAGCGGATGGAAGCCGTCGCGCAGCTCCAGCCGGTGCAGGGAGTCGCTTCGCCCCACCGCGAGGCGATGGCGGAAGCGCTGAACTGGCGCTACCCGCTTGAGAACTTGCCGCGCATGTTCTCGAAGACGTCCGTCACGGAGCTGAAGAGGCTCGCGGACGAACGGCGCTATGCGGACGAAACGTTCACGGAAGGGGCGATCTGGCTTCCTTCCCATGTACGCGCGGCGCAAGAGCAGCAGGAGCAGGAGGCGGCCCGCGCCCGTCAAATGCTCGCGCGCCGGCCCAAGTTTATGGAGCAGCGGAAGATGAATGCGGCGGAGCGGGGGACGGTGTATCACGCCGTCATGCAGCATGTACCGCTCCACGCTCCGGTTACGGGCGACACGATTATGGAGACGCTCGAAACGATGGTGCGCCGCGAGCTTCTGACCCCCGAGCAGCGGGCGGAGGTGGATGCGGAGCCGGTTCGGCGGTTTTTCGCGTCGCCGCTCGGGCAGCGGGTGCTGCAGGCCGAGCGCGTGTACAGGGAAGTGCCGTTCAGCTACGGCTTGAAGGCCGACGACATCTACCCGGATCTGGACCCGTCCGAACGGGACGAGCTCATTCTCATCCAAGGGGTGATCGACTGCCTGTTCGAGGAGAACGGCGAATTGGTGTTGCTCGACTATAAGACGGATGCGGTGGTTGGCGGCCGGGTCGAGTCCCTGGTCGACCGGTATCGCATGCAGCTCGATTTGTACGCCCATGCGATCGAACAAATATGGAAGCGGCCGGTGAAAGGAAGCGTGCTGTTTTTTTTCGACGGTGCGCATGAGGTGTGGTTGTAAAGAGGAAAGGGGGAGTAAGCGTGCGGGTTATGCACACGGCCGATTGGCATTTGGGCCGGCTGTTGGAAGGAAGAAGCCGCTTGGAGGAGCAGGCGCAGGTGCTCGACGAGCTGGAGCGGCTCGTCCGGGAGGAGCAGGTCGATCTCGTACTGCTCGCCGGTGATGTCTACGATTCGGTGAATCCGCCGGCCGCGGCCGAGCAGCTGTTCTACGACGCGATCGCCCGACTGGGCGACCAAGGCCGGCGTCCGGTCGTAGTCATCGCCGGCAATCACGACAACCCGGAGCGGCTCGCCGCCTCCGGACCGCTCGCGGCGCGCCAGGGCATCACACTCGTAGGGCTGCCAACGGCCGAGCCGGTTGCAGTGGACATCGCGCGGACCGGAGAGCGGGCTGTAGTCGCGGCGCTGCCGTACCCGTCCGAATCGCGGCTCCGGGAGCTGCTCACCGATGAGCTCGATCAAGAGCTGCTGCGGGGGGCTTATTCCGAGCGGGTCGCGTCCTTGCTTCGCCGGCAGGCGGCGCAATTCCGTCCGGACACGGTCAATCTGGCCATCAGCCACCTCTACGTGCTCGGCGGTTACGAATCGGATTCCGAGCGCCCGATCCAGGTGGGAGGGGCGTATACCGTTGATCCTAGCGCCTTCGACATCGGCGCGCAGTATACGGGGCTTGGGCATTTGCACCGGCCTCAAGCGGTGAAGGCGTCGTCCCGCATCCGCTATTGCGGGTCGCCGCTCGCCTACAGCTTCTCCGAGGCGGGGCAGGCGAAGTCGGTCACGCTGCTCGATGTGAAGCCGGGCGAGGAGCCTGTTACCCAGGAAATATTCCTCTCCAGCGGTCGGCCGCTCGTGAAGTGGCGGGCGACGGAAGGGCTTGAGCAAGTACATAGATGGATGGACGACGGGCGCGACGCCCACGGCTGGGTGGAGCTGGACGTCCATCTGACGGAATCGATGGGCATGGAGCAAATTCAGCAACTGCGCAAACGGCACGGCGGTCTCGTGACGATCCGGCCGATCTATCAGAGCGTCGAGACTGAGGCGGCGGATGCCGTCGGTGCGCGGGAGCAGCTTCCCGCCGACGAGCTGTTCCGGCGGTTCTACGCCCGGCAGACGGGCGGGGCGCAGGCCGAGCCGGAGCTCGTCCAGCTGTTCCTCGAGCTGCTGCTGGAAGGCGGCGCGGCTCAGGATGAGGAAGGGGGGGCGGCATCGTGAAGCCGATTCAGCTCACGATCGCGGGGCTGCAGAGCTACCGCGAGAAGCAGGAGATTGACTTCACCCGGCTGTGCGACGCCGGCGTGTTCGGGATCTTCGGCCCGACGGGCAGCGGCAAGTCGACGATTCTGGACGCGATGACGCTCGCCCTGTATGGGGAGGTAGAGCGGGCGAGCGGCGGCACGCAGGGCATTCTGAACCACGCGGAATCGACGCTCGCCGTCTCGTTCACGTTCGAGCTGTCGAGCCCGGCCGGCTGGGAGCGGTACCGGGTCGACCGGCAGTACAAACGAAGCGGTGACGCTTCGTTGCTGCAGACGGTGAGCCGCCTAGTCCGGCTCGCGACGGCGGCGGATAACGACCCGGTCGTGCTGGCGGACAAGAGCAAGGAGGTTACGAAGTCGGTGCAGGACACGCTCGGCTTGTCCATGCACGACTTCACCCGGGCGGTCGTGCTGCCCCAGGGGAAGTTCGCCGAGTTCATATCGCTCACTAACAAGGACCGGCGGCAGATGCTGCAGCGGCTGTTCTCGCTGGAGGCGTACGGCGATCAGCTGAACGCCCGGCTGAGCAGCCGGCTGAAGGCAACCGATGTCCGGCTCAAGCAAGTCGCCGCCGAGCAGCAAGGGCTGGGCGACGCCTCGGCTGAGGCGCTGCAGGCGGCGACCGCGCGGCTCTCCGGCGCGAATCGCGCTGCCGCCGAGAGTCGCGCCCGGCTGCTGGCGAGCGAAGCCCGCCGCGACGCGCTGCGGCAGCGCTGGACGTGGCAGCTCGAGCGCGAGCAGCTGCACGGCCAGCTCCAGGAGCTCGCCTCGCGCGAAGAGACGGTCGCGCTCTGGGAGCGCTCGCTCGGCCTCGCCGCCGCCGCCGATCGGCTCCTCCCGTTCCTGCGGGAACGGGAGGAGACCGCCCGGCGTCAGGCGCTGGCCGCGCGCGAGCAAGCCGCCGCGGCCGAGAGCCTCGCCGGCGCGAGCCGCGGCCACCAGGCGGCCGCGGAAGCGCACGCCGCCGCGCAGCAGGCGCTCCTGGCCGGCGAGGCCGGCCTGTCGGTGCGCCTCGAGCGGCTGCGGCAGGCGCTGGCGCTGCAGCTCGAGCTGCAGCGCCTCGCGGCGGAGGCGGCGCAGCTCGCCGCGTCGCGCGAGCAGGCCGCGGCCGCGCTCGCGGACGGCGCCGCCCGCCTGCGCCAGCAGCGCGAGCTGCGCGAGCGCGCGCAGCTCAAGCAGCAGGAGCTGCAGCGGCAGCTCCTCGCACTGGAGGTGCCGGCGGAGCGCCGGCACCGGCTGCAGGCGGCGGCGCTCGACAAGCAGCAGCTCGCCGCCGCCGCGCGGCACGCCGCCGAGCTCGCCGCCGAAGCCGCGGGCGCCGCGCAGGCGCTCGAGCGGCTCGGCGAGCAGCGCCAGGCGCTCGCCGCGCGCGAAGCGGCGCACGGCGCCGCCCTCGCGGCGGACGCAGCGGCGGCGGCCGGCGAGCGCGAGGCGCTGCGGCGGCTCGCGGGCGAGGCGAGCCGGCTGCAGGCGGCCGCGGCGGCGGCTCAGGCGCGGCTGCAAGCGGAGGCGCGCGAGCGCGAGACGGCGCGGCTCGCCGCGCACCTCGCGGCGGCGCTCGCGGATGGCGAGCCGTGCCCGGTGTGCGGCGCGACCGAGCATCCGCGCCTCGCGCACGGCACGCCGACGCCCGCGCCGGCGGACGCGGACGCCGCGCCGGCGGACGCGGACGCCGCGCCGTCGGCCGAGCCGGCCGCGGCGCTCGAGGCGCTGCGCGACGCACTGCAGCCGCTGCAGTTCCGGCTGCAGCAGCAGGCGGCCAAGCTCGAGGAGCTGGCCGAAGCCTGGAGCCGGCGGCAGCCGGCAAGCAAGGAGACGCTCGCTGAAGCGGCCGCATCCTTAGCGCCGCTTCAATCCGTCACTTCTGACGTCGATCTGGTCGAATTGCCGGTCCCCAGTCTCCTGAAGGCCGCCGACACGCTGACAGCACAGGCTGCGGCTGCCGGCGAGCGCGTCGCTCGCCTCGAGGAGGCGTTCCGCAATACGCAGCAGCAAGAACGGCAGCTGGAGCTGCAGCAGCAGGAGCTGGCGGCTCGGCTGGAGGCGGCGCAGGCGACGCATGAGACCGCGCGCGCCAAGCAGCGGCAAGCGGAAGCTCAGCTGCAGCAGCTCTCCACAGCCTGGACCGAGCGGTACGCGGACTGGGACGTCGAGCGCATCGACGAAGAGCGGGAGCGGCTGGCCGAACAGGACAAGCAGGCAGAGGAGCTCCGCGAGCGGCTGGCCAAGAGCGGCCCGTTCCTGGAGTCGACCGATCGGCAGATCGAGGAGCTGCAGGCCGCCCAGGTCCAGCTGGACCGGGAGCTCGCCCACTTGGACGCCCAATCCGCCGCGCGCCGGCAAGCGGCCGAAGAGAAAGCCGTCCAGCTGCGGGAGCGGGCGGAAGGGGACGATGTCGACGGCTTGATGAGGGAGACGGAGGCCGAGCTGCAGCGCATCCGCCGCGATGAGTTGTCGGCGCGGGAGCGGCTCGCCGCCCAGCTCGCCGAGCTGCAGCGCAGTCAAGAACGGCACAGCGCTGCCGAGGAAGCCAAGCGCTCGACCGCCGAGGCGGCCGTGCGAGCGGAGGAGCAATGGCAATCCGCCCTGCAGGCCACCAGCTTCACTTCCCAGGAAGAGGTGGAGCGCGCCCGCTTGCCGGAAGCCGAGATCGAGTCGCGTACCGCTTCGATCCGCGCCCACCGGGAGCAGGAGACGAAGCTGAAGCTGAAGCTGCAGTCGCTCGACGACCAGCTGCAGGGCGAGCAGATCACGGAAGCGCAGTGGAACGCGTGCGTGGCGGAATGGAACGAGGCGCGAGAGCAGGATGAAGCCGCACTGCAGGAAGCGGCGCGGGCGGCGCGCGACCTCGAGGAGACGGAAGCGAAGCATGTGAAGTGGAGCGAGCTGGAGCGGGCTCGGGCCGAGCTCGAATCGCTCGCGGCCCGGCTGGGCAAGCTCCAGAGCGTGCTGCGGGGCAATGCATTCGTCGAGTACGTGGCCGAGGAGCAGCTGACCGTCGTCAGCCGAGCCGCCTCGCAGCGGCTCGGCGAGCTGACCGGCCAGCGGTACGCCATAGAGGTCGACTCGACCGGGGGCTTCCTCATTCGCGATGACGCGAATGGCGGCGTACGGCGCCCCGTCTCGACGCTCTCCGGCGGTGAGACGTTCCTGGCCTCGCTCGCCCTGGCGCTTGCGCTTTCGGCGCAGATCCAGCTGCGCGGCCGGTACCCGCTGCAGTTTTTCTTCCTGGACGAAGGGTTCGGGACGCTCGATCAGGAGCTGCTCGAGTCGGTCATCGGCGCGCTGGAGAAGCTCCACCTGGAGCGGCTGACCGTCGGCGTGATCAGCCATGTGCCGGAGCTAAGAGCAAGACTGCCGCGGCGGCTGATCGTTCAGCCTGCCGCGGCAGCCGGGGAAGGAAGCCGTGTGTCATTAGAGTCGGGGTGAGGAGACTTAATAAGCAAGAGCAACTTCGCTCACGTGCAGGTCGAGCCAATCCTCGAAGGTGTCGGCCGGCATCGGCTTGCCGAACAGGTAGCCTTGGATCTCGTCGCACCCCTGCTGCTGCAAGTAGGCATACTGCTCCTCGGTCTCTACGCCTTCGGCCGTTACTTTAAGCTTCAGGGTGCGGGCCAGCACGATGATGGCGGTGACGATCGCCGCGTCGTCGGCATCCTCGTGAATCCCGTTGATGAACGAGCGGTCGACCTTCAGGCCGTCGATCGGGAACCGCTTCAAGTAGCTGAGCGAAGAATAGCCGGTCCCGAAGTCGTCGATCGAGATTTTGACGCCCATTTCCTTCAAATCGCGCAGCATCAGAATGTTCCGGTTGACGTTCTGCATCGCTGCGCTTTCCGTTATCTCGAGCTCGAGGCATTCGGGTGCGAGCTTCGATTCCCTCAGAATCCGGTGGATGAGCACCGGCAGGTTTTGCTGCCGGAACTGCAGCGGCGACAAGTTGACGCTGACTCTCAGCGAGGAACAACCGTCACGCTCCTGCCATTCGCGCACTTGGTGGCAAGCCTTGCGAAGGACGTACTCGCCCAGCGGCACGATGAGCCCGGTTTCCTCCGCTAAAGGGATAAAGTCTATGGGCGGGATGAGGCCCAGCTCCGGGTGCACCCAGCGCACAAGCGCCTCGACGCAGACGAGCTGCTCCGAGCGCGTGCTCATGCGCGGCTGGTAGTAGACGACCAGCTCGTCCTTCTCGAGCGCCTTGCGGAGCATCGCTTCCATCGCGAACCGTTCGTACGGCATTTGCACGCCCTCGGGCGGGCTGTAGAACTGGTAGTGGTTGCGGCCTTGCTCCTTGGCGCGATACATGGACACATCGGCATTTTTCATCAGCTGCTCGGCGGTCCGGCCGTGATCCGGATACAGGGCGACGCCGATGCTCGTCGTGATGTACACTTCCTGATCGTTCAGGACGATCGATTCGTTCAGGGACTGGAAAATCTCCTTGCACAAGCTTACGACTTCCTCCATCTTCGTAAACCGGGGCACGAGGATCGCGAATTCGTCGCCGCCCATCCGGGCGAGAGTGGCCCCCTTCGGCAGCTTTTCGAGGATCCGTTCGGAGACAGAGCGGATCAGGGCATCTCCTACTTCGTGTCCCATCGTATCGTTGATATGCTTGAACTTGTCCAGATCGAGGAAAAAAACGGCGATGGGGCTCGGCTTCGACTTGGCTTGATGCAGGGCGGTGTCCAGCCGTTCCTTGAACAGGTCGCGGTTCGGCAGCATCGTAAGCCGGTCGAATAACGCCATCCGCGTCAAGTTCGTCGACACCCGGCTGATGAAGATGATGAGCAAGCCTAGCCCCATCACGATCAGGAGCGTCTCGAAGGAAAAGAAGACGCCGCCCTGAAAGTAATAAAACAAGTACAAGCTGCATGTCCCGAGCAGGCCGAACAGCAGCGTAGGCCCGATGCCGGCTTCAGACGCATAGAGCGGGACGATGAACAGCAACAGCCATGTGGGTCGTGTATCCGCACTCCATGTCGGCCAGACGAACATGAGCATCGTGATCAGCCAGTCGATACCCATCAGGACGATGAGGCCCGGCATTCTCATCAATCGGGATAAATCCTTGACCGTGAACGCTCTCCATAGCAGAAACGTGGTGTAGGCGATTGCTAGCCCGGCAATGACCAGGAGTACCGTTTGGCTGCTGCGGCTGTACAACAGCAATAGAATCAACGGTATGATTGAATGTCCGAGTGCAAATGCTTTGGCGTTCTTGTAAACCATGATTCACCCCTGATAGTATAGAAATGGCGAGGAATGCCTAGTAAAATGCGACTTCAGACGGAAGCAGGCTGAAAAAGTAGCAATATTTGCTAAACGTTCTATAGGGAATTATAACTGATTTTAAGATCAGATTCTATGACAAAACTATAGTTTTTGTCGAATGACCTTTTGTAGATCGCTGTCGAATCCCATAGGACTCCGGCTGCGCTTACTCGCCGCCCGTGCTCGTGCTATACTTTCTAGTAAGAAACAGGAGGGACTTCATGCAACCGACTAGCCGTGAGCAAGAGCTTCTCGCCCTGCAGAGCATCTCCGAGACGCTGAATCGCTCGAACGAGACGGAAGAGATGCTGCAGGCCGTATTGACTCAGCTTCTTCAAGTGACCGGCCTTCCCACGGGGTGGATTTTCCTCGCGCGGCAGGAGCCAGATTTTTCGTTCGTCTCTCGTGTCGGTCTCCCTCCGGCCCTAAGCTGGGGCGGCGATGCGCCGATGTGCTCGGGCAGCTGCTGGTGTCTGGAACGGTTGTGGGACGGCCGGCTGAGCCGGGCCGTGAATATATTGTCGTGCAAACGGATAGAAAACGCCGAGAAATACAAGTGGGGCGATACGCAGCAAATTTCCCATCACGCCTCCATCCCGCTCAAAGCCGGCGACGAACTGATCGGGGTGCTGAATGTAGCGGCTCCGGGGAAGCGGCACTTCGATTCGGAGGAGCTCGCCCTTCTGCAGGCGGTCGCCTATCAGATCGGCTCGGCGGTGAAACGAACGATGCTGTTCCAGGCCGAACGGAGGCGGGCGACCCGCATGACCCGGCTGAGCGAAGTGTCCGGCTGGATCGCGGAAACGATGGAGACCGGGGTCGTGTCGGAGCTGATCGCGGAGCGTATCGGTACTGCGTTCGAATGGGCGCACACCGCACTGTTCCTGCGCGAGGGCAACGAGCTGTACATCCGCGCCCGCTACTCGGCGGCAGAAGGACGGATCGCGAGCAGCCGTCAGAAGCTGCGTCTTCTGGACGCCGGGCCGGTCAGCGATGCGATGAGCACCCTGAACACCGTTCTTATGATCCATAACAAGGAGAAGTACGAGGAGCTTGAAGAAGTCGGCGTCGACCTGTTCCGATCGGCCATTGCCGTGCCGCTGTACCGGTCCGATATCGCCTACGGCGTGCTGCTCGTTACGGATGAACGGCCCGGGGCGTTCGATGAGCTGGATGTCGAAGTGCTCGAAGCGCTCGGCGGACAAATTGCGCTAAGCATCGACAAAGCTCGACTGGTGCTGCAGCGGCGGGAGCTGACCCGCCAGGAGGAACGCCACAAGCTGGCGCGCGATCTGCACGATTCGGTCAGCCAGACGTTGTTCTCCCTCAGCGTTACCGCCCGCGGGGCGGAGTCGCTGCCGGATGCGGACCAGACGCTGCTGCGCGAAGCGCTGCAGGAGCTGCAGACGCTATCCCAGCATGCGCTCCAGGAGATGCGCTCGCTTATTTGGCAGCTGCGTCCGCCCGGGCTCGAGCAAGGGCTTATCACCGGGCTCGCCCAGTACGGGGAGCGGCTCGGGCTGACGGTACGTACCGAGGTGAGCGGGCTGGGTGAGCTTCCGCAGCTCATTGAGGAAGCGCTCTGGCGCATCGGGCAAGAAGCGTTGAACAATGCGAGCAAGCACAGCGGATCGCCGGAAGCGGAGATTACGATCGCTTACGGGGAAGACAAGGTGCGGCTCAAGGTCGCGGATCGCGGGGCTGGCTTCGACCGGGACGGCCTGCACCCGAACGTCTCCTGTAAGGGCGGCTTAGGGCTGAACGGGATGCAAGAGCGGGCCGCCCTCGTAGGCGGGTTCGTGCATATAGCGTCGAAACCCGGCCAGGGTACGGTCGTGGTCGCCGAGCTGCCGATCGCCGACCAATTCCCTCCTAATCTATGCATGGAAAAAGGCGGAATCCAATGAAGATCAACTTGTTACTCGTGGACGACCACGCGGTCGTCTTGAAAGGGCTCGGTTTCTTCCTGAATATGCAGGCCGATCTCGAGGTGGTCGGCTTCGCCCGCAGCGGGGAAGAGGCGCTGCGGCTCGCCGCGGAGCTGAAGCCGCAGCTCGTGCTGCTGGATTTGCTCATGCAGGGGATGAACGGCATCGAGACGACGGAGCGACTAATCGAGCAGCAGCCGGAGCTGAAAATATTAATATTGACGAGCTTCGCCGAGCATGATCACGTGCTGGCTTGTCTTCAAGCGGGCGCGGTCGGGTATTTGCTGAAGGACATGGAGCCCGACCAGCTGGTCGAGGCGATCCGCGGGGCCTACCACGGCAATGTGCAGCTGAATCCGAGCATCGCGAAGCTTCTCGTCGCGGGGAAGGCCGGCTCGCCTGCCGCCGGTTCCGCGCCGGCCGACGCGCCGCCGCCGCAGACGGGCGCCGAGACGCTGACCCAGCGGGAGCTGGAGGTGCTGGTACTGATCGCTTCCGGGCAGAGCAACAAGGAGATTGCCGCCACACTCGTAATCGCGGAGAAGACGGTCAAAACCCACGTGAGCAGCATCCTCGGGAAGCTCGGGCTGGACGACCGGACGCAGGCGGCGCTGTTCGCCGTGAAGCACGGGTACGTGCAGGCTTAGCTCGGGTCTACATCGATAGTCTTAGAGAGGTCCGCCTTCGGGGGGACCTATTTGTGTAGGGGCGGCTACGGCGATATGCCGAAGTTTTCCCGGCGGCCCTCCGCTAAGATGGGAGTAGAAGGAGCGAGAGAGACGCTCCACTACGATCAGGAGGCGGAGACTATGAGAATAGTAGGATTGAATGGAAGCTTATCGTCGACTTCCAATACGTATAAAGGGGTAAAAGCGGTGCTCGACCATGCGGCGGAACACGGGGCGGAGACGGTCTTGTTCGATTTGAGAGACACGCCGCTGCCTTTATTCCATCCCGAACGCCGGGACCAGCTGGCGGACGAGAACGTATACCGGTTCATCAGCTTGATGGATGAAGCGGACGGAATCGTACTGGGAAGCCCGGAATATCACAACATGATGGGCGGGGCGTTCAAAAATGCGTTGGAGTGGGTGGGTGGCCGACAATTCAAAAACAAGCCCGTCGCCTTGATCTCCGCCACCGGCGGCCCTTCGTCGATGACCACTTTGTCGGCGATGCAAAGTATGGTGCGCAGCCTGCACGGCTGGGTCGTTCCGGTGTTCGGCTCGATCCCGGGCACGACCGAGTTCAAGCCGAACGGGGAGTTCCGCGATCCCGCGATGCAGCTGCGGTTCATGACGATCGGCGCTGAGCTGATCGAGCTCAGCAAGCTGTTGAAGCAGCGAAGACAGGATTGGGAACAAAGATGATTACCCACTTCGCGGACGTGACTTTGCCGACACCTTCGATTGCTGGAGTCAAGCAGTTTTATGGCAGGTTGGGTTTTAAGGTACTAGAGGAAACGAAGGAGCGCATCTCCTTTCGGATCCAATCTTTTAGCCGTTTAACGTTTGAATTGTCGTTCGAACCTCTGGCGCCGGCTCATCTGGCCTTCGAGGTGCCGATGTCGGCGTTCGATCAAGTCGTTGCAGAGCTGCAGTCCCGTCTCGGGCCGCCGCTAGTGTGGCCGGACGGGGACACCGTCAAATCCTTCGACAGTGGATGCAACGTGTATTATCGGGATGGGGACGGGCATTTGCTCGAGTGGATCGCTCATGGGTATGTGAACGAGCATGTGTTCGAGACTGAAGGGCCGCTGCGCCATCTATATTTGCGAGAGGTAGGTCTCCCGGTGGAAGATGTGAGAGCAGCGGCAGCCTGGTTACAGAACCGATTGAACTTCGCCCTCTTCCAGCTCGGCGATGACTTCGCATTCGCAAGAGGCGGTACTGCTCATGCCGTAGTGGTCTCTACTCAGCGCAGGTGGATTCCGATCGAAATGGTAGCTTTACCGCCACGCGTGAAGGTAGTGTGGGGGGCAGCCGATTTGAACTTCATTGGAACAATCTCCGCAAGTTTCGAGCAGACGGGTACACCTCACCGCTGGAACGCGGATTGCACCCGGCTGGAATTCGTATATGCGGGTTATCTCTTAGCGATCGAATTCACCCCGACTTTTACGGCCGAAGCAATAAACGATCTGAACTTGCCGGAATAAGATTTATTCTGATGTCATAAGGAAACCGCCGGAGCTGTCCGGCGGTTTTTACGTATCCTAAGCTCCGTATGGAATCGTTTTTCCCATATTTCTGCGTTTCACGCCATATAAATTGGCGCTTCGGTTGCAGTAAACTTAGGCTGAGCATGCACTTCGAGGAGGTACTCCCATGGAAAAATTAGCGATTGATGGAGGAACACCGGTCCGGAGCAAGCCTTTGCCTCCGCCATTCCGAGGCTCGATGCTGATCGGGGAAGAGGAGACGAACGCGGTCTCGAACGTCCTGGCCGCCCAGTCCCCGTTCCGTTACTATGGCCCGAACATGCAATACGCGGTGCAGACGCTGGAGGACTTGATTGCCAAGGATCTGAATATCCCTTACGTCTTGGGCGTCACCTCTTGCACGGCCGGCTTGGTCGTGGCGATGAAGGCGCTTGGCATCGGCTACGGCGACAAGGTTATCGTTCCGGCCAATACGTTCGTAGCGACCGCGGGAGCCGTCGTCAGCAGCAATGCCGTACCCGTCTACGTGGACATGGACGAGTCGCTCAACATGGATCCGGACGATCTGGAACGGGTATACGACGAGGAGGTCAAAGCGATCATCGTCGTGCATATTAATGGCAGCGCTTGCGATATGGATAAAATCATGGCGTTCGCCAAAAAGCGCGATCTGTATGTCATCGAAGACGTGGCCCAATCCCAAGGCTGTACTTACAAAGGGCGCATCTGCGGCACGATCGGCGACATCGGGGTGTTCAGCTTCCAAATGAATAAAATGCTCACGGCAGGGGAGGGCGGCGCGGTCGTCACATCGAATCCCGAGCTGTTCGAGCGGGCCGTACGCTATCACGACCAAGGCAGCTTCCGGGATAAGGACCGCTACCAGATCGATCCGAAGTTCGTGATGTCGGGGCAAAACTACCGGATGAGCGAATTGACCGGCGCGGTCATGATCGAGCAGTGGAAGAAGCTCGGCACGATTATCGGGACGATGAGGAAGCATCACCGCAACATCCGCGCCGCCATCGCCGCCGAGCTGCCGGACGTGAAGTTCCGCGCAGCTGCGGACGACGACGGAGATATCGGCTGCGTGCTTGGCATCGTCCATCCCACACTTGAACGGGCCCGTGCGTACGCAAGTGCCATGAAAGCGGAGAATGTGTCTACTCATTCGATGTACGACGGCGTGCCGGTGTATAAGATTCCTTGCTTCTTCGAGCAGAGGACGGCGGAGAAGGATAATTTTCCTTACAACTATCCTTTTAAGAAACCGGTCATCTACACGGAAGACATGTGCCCGAAGTGCGTAGACTTGCTGGGCCGCATCACGATTACGCTGATCAGTCCGATCCTCACCGATGAAGAAGCGGACGAAATTGCGCGTGCGGCCGTGAAGGTGCTTAAGGCATTGGATGCCAAAGCGGGAGCCGGCGCTCACAGCTAAAGCTGCAGTTCGCGCACGGCCACAAAACAAAGAGGCTGCAAGACAGATTTTCCTGTCTTGCAGCCTTGTTCGTTTTGGCCCCGAAACGGCCTTATACACCCACCGGTTGCTTCACATCGCGCAAGATGAGCTGCGCCACGTTCCGGGCGCTGGAGAACGCACGCTCCGCCAGCTCGCCCTTGCCCATGCAGCCGTCGCCGCAGAAGTAGAACGGGACGTTCTCGACCCGGTTCGGCAGCAGCCGGTTCGTATGCACGTTTTTGACGCTCGACACCATCGCCTTCTTGGACACGCGCTTCACCGCGACTTCGTCCCTCCAGCCCGGATAATGCCGGTCGAACAGCTGCTCCATCTGCAGCGTCTTCTGGTCGAGGTACGCCTTGCGGTCCGCGTCTTCATGGAAGTTGTCGTGCAGGTAGGCGATCCCCTGCAGCAGCTGGCCGCCCTCCGGCACGAGCGTATGATCGGTCGCCGACACGTCGCTGATGAACAGCTTGTTGTTCATATCGCTGATGTAGGAGAACGGACGCGCCACGACTCGCTTGAGGCCTATATCGTACACCATCACCTCGGTGGCGGTGTTGTTCTCGTACGGTGCGAGGAACGGTTCCCATGCCGTGCCCTTCAGTAGCTTCGCCACTTGCTGGACCGGCATCGCGAAGACGATCCGGTCGAAGCTTTCCTCGCGGTTCTTGGTGGTCAGTACGAACTTCCCGCCTTCATAACGGATCGAATCGATCCCTTCTTGCAAGGCGATCGCCCACCGACCGGATACTTCGAGCTTTTGCTTCAATTGATTGGTGATAACCGCCCAGCTGCCGAGCACGTAGTTGACCGGCTTGCTGGAGAGGAACAGGTTGTGATAGTATTCGCTGATGACGGCTCCGGACACTTGGCGGGCGTCCTCCGGAGTGATGAAGAAGTTCGAGCAGACGAGATGCTCCCACAGCTCCTTCAGGTCCTCGTCGGCATCCGCGTAGGCTAAGTAGTCGCCCAGGGTGCGGTAATTTTTCAATTGATGAATGTTCGCGATAATGGCGGTGATTTCGCCGGCGAACCGCATTTTTTGCATCGGACTAAGCAGATCGGTTTTGAGCAGGTTGACAAAATCGAGCGGCGCCTCGGTCAGCTGGTCGTTCTTTTCGTAGAACACCTTGCGCTTGTCGACTTGTTTACTGCTGAATGACAGCCCCAGTTCCTTCTCCATGACGGTAAGCTTGTGCCGGTCAATGCCGTAGATCGCGTGGGCGCCGTAATTCAGCGTAAATCCCGCTTTCTCGTATGTGAACGCACGGCCTCCGAGCTGCGGACTCCGTTCGAACAAAATTCCTTCGACGGAATCTTCTCCCGACAAATAAGCGGCTGCCGTTAGTCCGGCGAGTCCGCCTCCGATTACTGCGACTTTCATTTTCCGTTCCTCCTTCAATTTGGCCGCAACGAGCAAAGGCTCCGCGGAATTGCCGGACCGCAGCCCGGCCCACAACAGTGAAAATTGCTCGCGGATACGCGGCTCCAGATCGGTCTCGTCCGTCTGGCACCATAGGGCGACGATCCCGGTATACGCCGAGACGAGCAGCTCGACTTTACGCCGGTCCGGAAGCCAACGGAGCAGACTGTCGGTCAAATAAGCCAGGTGCTCCTGATGCCGCTTGGCCATCAGCTCGTTGCGCAAGGCCAATGCGTTCATGCTGCGGATGAGCCTGGGGTACGACCCGATTGTAGACGCCAAGTCTAAAAACAACCGGTTCACATGGCTCTCGAGCGAGACTACATGGGTAGGCGTCTCCCGCAGCCAAGTGTGAATGACCGACTTCTGCCGTTCCCCGACTTGGGCCAGAATGTCCTCTTTGCTGTTGAAATAGTGGTAAAACGTCCCTTTGGACGAGTGCGTAGCGGCAATAATGTCGTCGACCGAGACGTTGTCGTATCCCCGATCGATGAACAAGCGCAACGCCACTTCCATGACGTGATCGCGTTTTTTTCGGGTAGAGGCGCGCATGAAGTTCAATCGGCTTCACTCCTCTGTCACAATATACGATCATTGTACTTCAAATTAGACCGGCGGTCTATAATGGAATTGCCCTAACATCCTGCCATCCGGCAACATTTCCTGCAAGCGCGTCCCATTTCTGTTATGATGATAAAAGGTCTTTTAATTTTGTCTGGAGGGAGTTCCTCATTTCCATGTCAGCTAACGCCAAATACAACACGATCGAAGATATCAGCATCCTCGTCGACCGCTTCATGAGAGAAGATGAGCAATTGATCGGCAATCCGCTGTTTGCCGACGACGACAACGTTGTCATTTTGAAACGCAGCTTGTTCGGGCTCGTCTCCAAAGTCGAGAGCGAAGCCGAGTATGAAGAAATGCTCAATTACAAGCAGCTGCTGCACCGTCAAATCGTGCATTATTCCGAAACGCTCGAACAGATCGAAGGGCTTGTCGACGACTTGCGCGAGCTGATCGTGCATAACATTTACTTAGGTACGGAGCTTAAGCTGCTCATCCATATTTTCAAGGAGACGTACGAGCGGGAGCCCGACCTGAGCAATAAGGACGAGCGTACGCCGCAAGGCTTCCTCCGCTACCTGAAGCTGAATTGCCGCCCGGATACGGTCGCTCACTTCATCGGGATGGCGCTGCAGCAATACTTGCAAGCCAACTATGCGGAAGAGCCTTATTACGCCGGCGAGCAGTTCTTCGCCCAAAGCTACAATTACTTGGTCGAGTTCATCCTCGAAGCCGAGGAGATCGAGAAGCTGCTGAAGACGATTCAGGAGCAGCAGGAGGAATTGCTCTGGCTCCGCGATATGCTCATTACGACCGAGCATCAGCTGCAGCAAGATCCCGGGAACGAGGCGCTGCTGAACAAGCAGCAGAAGATGGCGTCCGACTTCATGACGGAGAAGCTCGAGATGGAGTTTATGTCCAACGTCTTGTTGCGCCTGTTCTAGACCCTATAATAAGTAAGGAGCGGTTGTTGAAGATGACGGATTGTATCTTTTGCAAAATCGTACGCGGAGAGATCCCTTCCCGCCAAGTGTTCGAGAACGAGCATGTGCTGGCCTTTCACGATATTCAACCGGCCGCTCCCGTTCATGTGCTGATCATCCCGAAGAAGCATATCGCCTCTGCGAACGAGATGCAGCCTGAAGACCGCGAGGTGCTGGGCGAAGTGCTGCTGGCCGCTCCCGCGATCGCACGCGAGCTCGGTGTGGCGGAAGGCGGGTATCGGCTGATCAACAATTGCGGTCCGGACGGGGGACAAGTGGTGTACCATCTGCACGTGCACTTGCTCGGCGGAGAGAAGCTGGGCGGGCTGAACGTCAAGCACCCCTAGGGCCGAAGGCCATCGCCCGGAACGGGAATAGCTTCGGGAAAATAAGGTTGGGGCGTCAGGTTGACACCCTAATTCCGTTTCCTATATAATGTAGTTTGATAACCGTGTTCTGGGTTTTTGGGACGGTCTGTTCGGAGGGAGGGAAAAACTAGTGTCTGAAACTCGTGTTCGCAAAAATGAAACGATCGATGCTGCACTTCGTCGCTTTAAGCGTTCCATCGCTAAGGACGGCGTCCTGGCTGAGGTTAAGAAGCGCAAGCACTATGAGAAGCCTAGCGTTAAGCGCAAGAAGAAGTCGGAGGCTGCTCGCAAGAGAAAGTTCTAGGAGGATTTTTTTGGAATGAGCTTAAGCGAACGATTGAACGAAGATATGAAGCAATCGATGAGAAATCAGGACAAGTTCAAACTCTCCGTCATCCGCATGGTTCGATCGGCGATTAAGAATGTTGAGATAGATATGAAGAGAACGCTTGATGACAATGAAGTGCTTGATATTCTCAGTCGTGAGGTTAAACAACGCAAAGACTCCCTCCAAGAATTTCAAAAGGCCGGCCGAGAGGACTTGGTCGATAATCTGAAGCAGGAAATTGACATCATTACCGCCTATTTGCCGCAGCAATTAACCGAAGAAGAGATCAATGTCATCGTACAACAGACCATCCAGGAGACGGGTGCTTCTTCCAAAGCGGAGATCGGAAAAGTCATGGCTGCTCTGATGCCCAAGGTCAAGGGCCGTGCCGACGGCAAGCTGGTGAACCAAGCGGTTCAAAAGCTGCTCAGCTAAACAAGCAATAAAGCCTATGAATGGTAACAAGGGGGCTGTCGCGAAAGCGGCAGCCCTTTTTGAACAAGAATGGATACTCTTTGAGCGAAGCTCAAGAATGATGGACATGCAAGTAAAGCTGCGATAACAACGTGGCTTGATTGCGGATACTCGAACCTCCAGGGTGTCTTCTCAATTGAAACATTTCTTCCCCGTTCACGTAATACCTTACATAGAGAGGTCATAAAGGAGGAGTGGCATGCGTATGAGACCGGTCCGTCAGTTGATCGGACGGTGGATGGGCGTAGGAATTGCCATATGGCTCGTACTGATGGGAACGCTTCCCGCGTTCGCGGATGTTGCGGCCCCGCAGGCACCTGCGGCAGACGCGTCCAAATCCGGCGGCAGGCTCGTCTACGTCGTTCCCGTGAAGCAAACGGTGGAGAGCGGCTTGCAGAGCTTCCTGGAACGGGCGTTTCGCGACGCGGAGGAGGCGAAGGCGAGGCTGATCGTGCTCGACATCGACACATTGGGCGGCCGGGTCGACTCCGCGGAGGAGATCGGGCGGCTCATCCGGCAAAGTCCGGTCGAGACGCTGGCCTTCGTCCATGGCCGGGCAGTATCGGCCGGCAGCTACATCGCGCTGAACGCGAACCGGATCGTCATGGAACCGGGCAGCTCGATCGGGGCGGCGGCGGTCGTGGACGGCAGCGGCAAAGAGGTGGAGTCGGCCAAGATCGTCTCCCACTGGGCGAGCGAGATGCGGGCTGCCGCGGAGCTGAGAGGGCGCAATCCTAAGATTGCCGAAGGGATGGTCGACAAGAACCTTGTAGTGGAGATGCCGGAGCTGCAGCGGACGTCGGCCAAGGGCGAGATCGTCTCCTTGACGGCGGAGGAAGCGCTTAAGGTCGGATACGCGGAGCAAGTGACGTCGGACTTGAACGACGCGATCGCCCGGGCCGGGGTGCAGGATCCCGAGATTCTCCGTTTCGAACCGACGTTTTTCGAGAAGCTGGCGCGGTTCCTCGTGCATCCGGCGACGGCGACCGTTTTGCTCTTGATCGGCATTGCCGGCGTCCTCATCGAGCTGTTCATTCCGGGCTTCGGCCTGCCGGGGCTGCTTGG
Organism: Paenibacillus sp. HJGM_3; assembly: GCF_045062745.1. Taxonomy (NCBI): domain Bacteria; kingdom Bacillati; phylum Bacillota; class Bacilli; order Caryophanales; family Paenibacillaceae; genus Paenibacillus; species Paenibacillus sp. HJGM_3. The sequence continues at coordinate 146,287 of NZ_JBJGED010000008.1, read as the reverse complement.
GATCGCCGGGTTCGGGTTGTATTTCTTCGGCCACTATGTGGCCGGCTTCGCGGGGGGTGAGGATGTGATTCTGTTCGTCATTGGAATCGTCCTGCTGGTCGTGGAAATGTTCGTGCCCAGCTTCGGCGTGTTAGGTATCATCGGCATTGTCTCGATTATTAGCGGTGTGGTTATGGCGGCGTTCGATACGCAAAATGCACTGCTCTCGCTTGGCATCGCGTTCGTGCTGGCGGTGATCGTCGTGGCGGTATTCATCCGGGTGTTCAAGCATCGCGGCATCTGGAACCGGTTCATCCTGAAGGACTCGCTTACGACCGAGCAGGGCTACGTATCGCAATCGTCCAAGGAGCATTGGCTCGGCGCCGAAGGCATCACCGTAACGCCGCTCCGGCCTGCCGGTACGGCGGAGCTGGGGGGCGAGCGAGTCGATGTGGTGACCGAGGGGGAGTTCATCCCCGTGAATACTCGCATCCGCGTCGTAAAAGTCGAGGGCGTACGCGTTGTCGTGAAGCCGGCAGCGGAACTTTAGGCAATACTATAGTTTGAGGAGGAGTTTCGAACAGATGGATCCTACGATTACCTTGTTGTTAATTATCGCGCTTGCGATTATCGTATTGTCGGTATTTTTAAGCTTTGTCCCTGTCATGCTCTGGATTTCCGCCTTGGCGTCAGGGGTGCGCGTAGGGATTTTCACGCTAGTGGCCATGCGGCTGCGCCGCGTGATTCCGAGCCGGATCGTCAATCCGCTCATTAAGGCGCACAAGGCCGGACTGGGCCTAACGATCAACCAGCTGGAAAGCCACTACTTGGCCGGCGGCAACGTCGACCGGGTCGTGAACGCGCTCATCGCGGCCCAACGGGCGAACATCCCGCTGGGCTTCGAGCGGGCGGCGGCCATTGACTTGGCCGGCCGCGACGTGCTCATGGCCGTGCAGATGAGCGTCAACCCGAAAGTGATCGAGACGCCGGTCGTCGCCGCCGTGGCGAAGGACGGAATCGAAGTGAAGGTCCGGGCCCGGGTGACGGTGCGGGCGAACATCGACCGGCTCGTCGGGGGCGCGGGAGAAGAAACGATCATCGCCCGTGTCGGCGAGGGGATCGTCACGACCGTCGGCTCGTCCGAATCGCACAAGAACGTGCTGGAGAATCCGGACATGATCTCGAAGACCGTGCTCGGCAAAGGGTTGGACGCCGGTACGGCGTTCGAGATTCTATCCATCGATATCGCGGACGTGGATGTCGGCAAGAACATCGGCGCCCACCTGCAGACGGAGCAGGCGGAAGCCGACAAGCGGATCGCCCAGGCGAAGGCCGAGGAGCGCCGGGCCATGGCCGTCGCCCAGGAGCAGGAGATGAAGGCGAAGGTCGTCGAGATGCGCGCCCGCGTCGTCGAGTCGGAATCGCAGGTGCCGCTGGCGATGGCGGAAGCACTGCGCGAAGGCAAGATGGGCGTCATGGATTACATGAACCTGCGCAACATTGAGGCCGACACCCAGATGCGCTCGTCGATCGGCAAGACGACTCCGACGGACAAGAACGAGTAGAATGAGCCGATCGGGACTGGAGGCAAAGTCCGGGGAGGAGGCGGGACCATGCGAATACTGGAGTTTCTCTTGAGCAACATCTACTGGGTTATCGTCATCGTCGGCTTCCTGCTCACGATGCGGCAGCGATCGAAGGCCGGGCGCAAGCCTGGGCGGACGCGCACATCGCGCATGCCGACGTTCGGCGGCGGGCCGGACGACCGCGAGCCGGGCACGTGGCTGCCGGGCCGCCGCGCGCGGGACGAGGAGCGCACAGCGGCGGCCGAGCGCCCGGCGGCTGAGCAGCCGCGGGCGATGAGCGTCGGCTCCGCCGGCCCGGCCGCCTATGTGCGCGAGCCGCTCGTAGCCGCGCCGGCTGAGCGCGGCAGCCTGGCCGCCGCCGCGAAGAGCGAGCCGGCTCCGGCGGCACGCGAACAAGCGGACGCGGCGCGCCTCGAAGCGGATGCGGACGCGGTGCGCCGGGGCGTCGTGTGGGCCGAGATTCTCGGCCCGCCGCGAGCGCGCAAACCATATTCATACAGGAAGTGATCGTGTATGAGAACTTTACACCTTAGCGCCGCAGCCGTGATGCTTGCGGCGCTCGTTGTTTTCGGCGGCGGCTGCAAGCGTCCGCTGTCCCGGGACACCGCCGCCCCGGTTCAGAGCGGGACGGAGTACCGGGCGGAAGTGTTCGCCCAAGGGCTCGACGTTCCGTGGGACATGGCGTTCGTCCCGGACGGGCGCGTGTTCCTGACGGAGCGCCCCGGGACGATCCGCGTCATTGACCAGGGCCGCCTCGCGGCGGAGCCCGTGCTCTCGCTCCGGACGGCGGGGCCGTTCCAGAGCAAGGGGGAGAGCGGGCTTCTCGGCATCGCGGCCGACCCGAACTTCGCGCGCAACCATTACTTGTATGTGTACCATACATACGAGGAGAACGGCGCGCTGCGCAATCGGGTCGTGCGGCTCGTGGAGCGGGACAACAAGGCTGCCATCGACAAAGTGCTGATCGACGGCATGCCCGGACAGTCGAACCACGACGGAGGCCGAATCCGCTTCGGGCCGGACGGGAAGCTGTATTTCACGATCGGCGACGCCCAGGACCCCAAGCTGTCGCAGGACCTGAACAGCCGCGCCGGGAAGATTATGCGGATAGGCCCAGACGGGACGATCCCGGCGGACAACCCGTTCCCGGGCTCGCCGGTGTACAGCTGGGGACACCGCAACCCGCAAGGGCTCGCGTGGAACCCGAAGACGGGCAAGCTGTACAGCTCCGAGCACGGCCAATCCGCGCACGACGAGATCAATCTGATCGAGGCCGGCGCGAATTACGGCTGGCCGCTCATAGAGGGCGACGCCACCGTGCCGAAGCCGGGGACGCCGGTCCCGGCGAACGTCAAACTGCGCCCTCCGCTCGTCCACAGCGGCACGGAGACTTGGGCCCCTTCCGGCATGACGTTCGTGACGAAGGGCCCGTGGGCGGGCTCGCTGCTCGTCGCGAACCTCCGCGGCGAACAGCTGCTCAAGGTGAATCTGAAAGAAGGAGATCCCACGAAGGTCGAGAAGGTGGAGAAGCTCTACAAGGGCGAGTGGGGCCGGGTCCGCAGCGTGACCGAGGGGCCGGACGGCTCCCTCTACGTGCTGACGAACAACCGCGACGGCCGGGGCAATCCGACGCAGGGTGACGATAGAATAATCCGTCTGCGGCCGTAAAAGGCCCTCTAGCGTAAAGACAAGCAGTTCCACGTTATCGGTGGAACTGCTTGTTTTCTCTTTACAGCCGAATCGCCGCTCCCGGCCCGGCTGCTGTTATAAATGCCGTCCTCTCCGCATATGGTGTAAAAAGCTGGGCATTACAGCCAAGAGGGGGAGAAGGGCATACATGCTGCGCTTGAACAAAAGACTTAGCAAATGGACGGCCAAAATGCTCGATCTTCCTCACGATGTGGTGTACGACCTCCCCCGGTTCACGATGATTGGCAACCGTCAGCTGTACATCGAGAATCATCGCGGGGTCGCACATTTTTCCAGCGAGCAGCTTAAACTGCATTTGAGCCAAGGGACGCTGGAGGTGCTGGGCAAGCAGCTCGTCATCCGGGCGATCCTGCCGGAGGAAGTGTTCATAGAGGGCATTATAGCGGACATTCGCTATTCGGAGAGATGAAGGAGGAGGACGGGCGCGGTGAAAGCGACGTTTTGGAATCGCATGCGCGGTTATGTGGCGGTGGACGTGCGGGGGGAGCAGTTGGAGCGGCTGCTCAATGCGCTTATCGAAAAGCGGTTCGTAGTGTGGGACATTCGCAGAACGGACGAGCATACGGTTCGGTTTTTCGTGGTGCTTCGCGACTTTTTCCGTTTGCGGCCGTTGCTCAGGCAGACAAGCTCCAAGATTCATGTGACCGCGCGGTACGGGCTTCCTTTTGCGATGGACAAACTGGGCAAGCGCAAGACGTTCGCGATCGGGCTCGCCGTCTTCGTCGTGTGCCTGTACTTGCTGTCCTCGCTCGTCTGGAGGATCGATGTGGAGGGCAACGTCTCGGTTGCCAAAAGCGATATTTTGCAAGCGGCGAAGGAGCAAGGTCTGTACCGGTTCCAATGGAAATTCCGCATGAAGGAGCCGGACATGCTTGCTCGTACGATCCACGCGCAGCTGCAGGGTGTTTCCTGGGTTGGCGTGGAGGTGCACGGCACGAAGGTTCAGATCAAGGTCGTGGAGGCGACGCGCCCGGATCGGGGGCCTCTTATGAGTCCGCGCAACCTCGTGGCGTCTCACAATGCGACGATCACGCACATTTTCGCCGAGACGGGCAAGCCGGTGGCCAAGGTGAATTCGAACGTCAAAAAAGGGGATGTCCTGATCTCCGGCATCATCGGCGATGACGCGAACCGGCAGATCGTCGTGGCACGCGGTACGGTCCGGGGAATCGTCTGGCAGGAGGCGACGGTGGAAACCCCTCTCGTCTTGAAGCAAAAAGTATACACAGGCGAGTCCAAAACCCGTTCCTATCTCGTGATTGGCAGCCGCGGGCTTCAAGTGTCGGGGTACGGCAAGCTTCCGTTCGAGCAATTCGAGGTTCACGGCGAGCGTAAAATCGTGCAATGGCGCAACTATGTGCTGCCCATCGGCTGGTTGAAAGAAAAGGTGATGGAGTCCCGGTTGGAGGAGACGCAGCTGACGCAGGAGGAGGGCGAACGGCTTGCTCTCGAGCAAGCGCGTTCGGAGGTGGTGGCGGCAGCCGGCCAAGACGCCGTCCTGCGGGGAGAAAAGATTCTTTTGCATGAAAAGTCGGACAATGGTAAAGTTTATATGAAAGTCCTTTTCGAGATAGAGCGAAATATTGCCGTGGAGCAGCCGATTGTGAACTGAAGGAGATTGAGATATTGACAGAGAGAGTGAATGGGAACGGGATTAAGCTAACGCTCAAGAATGCTGCGGAGGGGCTCGCCCTGTTCGGTCCGCAGGACAAATTCATGCGGTTGATAGAGAGCAAGACAAGCGCGCACATCTTCAGCCGGGAAGCCGAGCTGGTCATTCAGGGGGAGCCTGCTGAGACCGCGTGGCTGGAACAGCTGTTCGACGTGCTGCTACAATTGATCCGCGGAGGCTACGCCTTGAACGAGCGCGACGTGCACTATGCGATCGAGCTGGCGAAGGAGCTGAAGGCGGATCAATTGCTTGATCTGCTGCGCGGCGAGATCGGTGTCACCTTCAAGGGCAAGCCGATTCGCGTGAAGACGATCGGGCAGCGTCACTATGTGGCGACGATCAAGAAGAAAGACATCGTATTCGGTATCGGCCCGGCAGGCACAGGGAAGACGTATCTCGCGGTCGTGCTGGCTGTCATGGCGCTCAAGGAAGGCCAAGTGAAGCGCATCGTGCTCACCCGGCCGGCGGTTGAAGCGGGGGAGAGCCTCGGCTTCCTGCCCGGCGATCTGCAGGAAAAAGTTGATCCTTACTTGCGTCCGTTGTATGATGCTCTTAACGATGTGCTGGGGCCGGACCAAGTGGCGAAGTCGCTCGAGCGCGGGTTGATCGAGATCGCGCCGCTCGCTTACATGCGGGGACGCACGCTAGACGATTCGTTCATCATCCTCGACGAGGCGCAGAATACGACCCAAGAGCAGATGAAGATGTTTCTCACCCGCCTCGGCTTCGGCTCGAAGATGGTCATTACAGGGGACGTCACGCAGATCGATTTGCCTAGGGGCAAAAACTCCGGTCTTGTCGAAGCCCAGCATATTCTGAGCTCGATCGAGGAGATCGGCATCGTTCATTTCAGCGAGCAGGATGTTGTCCGCCATTCATTGGTGCAAAAAATCATCATGGCCTACCAACAGGAGCAGGATCAAGGCTAACCGGGACCGGCTCTCGGGGATGAACAGAGGGGATTGAACGTTGTGAGTCGCAATGGGCGTTTTTCCACGAACGGCAAATCGTTTTCTTACCGTCTGAACGGTTGGAAGTACAGTGTAGGCATTCGAGTCATCCTGTTCGTCGGGCTGGCTTTTCTGTTCTATATGGCTTTGTCGGGCAAATGGATTCCCCAGCGCTACGATCTCCAGCTCGGCATGGCGAGCGACCGTACGATTCTGGCGCCCATGCAGATGGAGAACGGGATCGAGACCCAGAAGGCCAAGGAAGAAGCCGCCAAGAAGGTGCAGCCCGTCTATACGATCGTCTCGATGAAGAACGAGGTGCTCGTGGAGACGGTGTTCGAGAAGCTGCGCCAGATCAACAACGACGAGGCATTAAGCGACAAGGTAAGCGTATTCCGCACCGTGTTCCCGTCCTTGTACCAGGAGCATATCGCGTCGCTGTATAAGAGCGCTACGGCCGGTCTCCCGAACGATATGTTCGTCGCGGAGATGAAAGCCCGGCTGGAGGAGCAACAGTACAAAATTCCGGAGGAAGTGTACTTCAAGTTTCCCCGGCTGACCAAAGAGGACCTGAGCGTGATGGAGCCGGTCACCCGCGATATCGTTAGCCGCCTCATGTCGGATCAGATCCAGAACGCGCAGACCGCGCGGGCGAAGGTGGCGGAGCTCGTCAATACGTCGTCGCTGACGAAGAACACGAACCGCGAGCTCGTGCAGGAGATCGCCCGTTTCGTGCTGACGCCGAACCGGTTCCTGAACCAGCAGGCGACGGACGAGGAGAAGGCGAAGGCCCGGGACAACACGAAGCCGGTCTATATCAATAAGGACGACGTGCTCGTGCACAAGGGCGAGCAGATCAGCGAGGAGCTGTACCAGCGGCTCAAGACGGCGGGGCTGTTGAAGGACAAAGTGAACTATTGGCCCCAGCTCGGTCTCATCGTGACAGTGGCGCTGCTCGCCTGCGGGCTGTATATGTTCATTCGGAACAGTACGCTGCCGATTCAGCAGAACAACGCCCAGCTGTTCATGCTGCTCGTCATTTATGTGCTGAACATCGTCGGAATGAAAATTGTGGCGCTGGGACAAAATTTGGAGTATCCGTACGTCGGCTATTTGGCGCCGATCGCGATGGGCACGATGCTGATCGCCTTGCTGCTCGATTTACCGCTGGCGGTGATCTCGGCTGTGATCTTCAGCATCATCTCCAGCGTCGTCTACAATATCAAGACGGACGAGATGTTCGATTACCGGTACGGCTTCGTCTCGCTTGTCGTCGGCCTCACGGCGGTGTTCGCCATCCAGCGGGCCAACCAGCGCTCGTCGATCTTGAAGGCGGGCATTATGGCCTCTTTGTCGGGGGCGATTGCGTCGGCTTCGCTTATTCTGCTGGAGAACGACTATACGCGCAACGAGCTGCTGTTCTCGACGAGCTTCGCGATTGCGGCCGGGATCCTGACCGCGGTTCTCGTCATCGGGCTTATGCCGTTCTTCGAGGCTTCGTTCGGCATTTTGTCCCCGCTCAAGCTGATCGAATTGTCGAACCCGAACCATCCTCTGCTGCGCAAGCTCCTGACGGAGACGCCGGGGACGTACCACCACAGCGTGATGGTCGGCAATTTGTCGGAGGCGGCGGCCGAATCGGTCGGCGCGGACGGCCTGCTCTGCCGGGTCGGTTCGTTCTATCACGACATCGGGAAGACGCGGCGGCCGAGCTATTTTATCGAGAATCAGATGAATATGGAGAATCCGCACGACCGGATTGAGCCGGCGCTCAGCAAGTCGATTATCGTGGCGCATGCGAGAGACGGCGTGGAGATGCTGAAGGAAATGCGCATTCCGAAGCCGATTCGGGATATCGCCGAGCAGCATCATGGGACCACATTGCTCAAATATTTTTACCATAAGGCGCTCAAACAGCGGGAGGCCGATCCCGAGTCGGCGGCGGGTGAAGAGCCGATCACGGAAGAGGACTACCGCTATCCGGGGCCGAAGGCGCAATCGCGGGAAGCGGCGATCGTCGGCATCGCCGACGGGGTGGAGGCGGCCGTACGGTCGCTTCGCAGCCCTACGATCGAGCAGATCGACACGATGGTGCGTAAAATTATTAAGGAGCGGCTCGACGACGGCCAGTTCAACGAGTGCGATCTGACGCTGAAGGAGCTGGACACGATCGCAAAGACGCTGAACGAGACGCTGCTCGGCATTTTCCACTCGCGGATCGAATACCCGAGCGATGTGCCGGCGGGCAGTGCGACGAAGGGAGCGGGAACGGCATGAAGCTGAAACTGGAAATCTCGAACGATCAAGAAGCGCTCGCCATTACGGATGAGCTGATAGCGAAGCTGGAGCTCTTGCTGAAGCTCGCAGGCGAGCAGGAGGATGTGAACGCGGGGGAGGTCGCCCTCAGCTTCGTCGACGACGAGACGATTCACGCGTTGAATAAGGAATACCGCGGCATTGACCGCCCGACCGACGTGCTGAGCTTCTCGATGCTCGAGGCCAGTCCCGAGGAGATCGAGATCGTCTACGGCTCGGACGACGATGCGGACGAATGGGACGACGACGAGGAAGAGAGCGACGAGTCGGACGAGGGCGAGTCGGCCGATGCCGGCGATGACGACGACGATGATGAATTCCCGGAACCGCTCGGCGACATCATCATTTCGGTCCCGACCGCCATCGCCCAAGCCGAGGAATACGGGCATTCGATCGAACGGGAGCTGGGGTTCCTGTTCGTGCACGGCTTCCTCCACCTGTTAGGGTACGACCATCAGGATGAAGCTTCGGAGAAGCAAATGTTCGCGAAGCAGGAGCAGGTGCTGCTCAAAGCGGGGTTGACGCGTTGAAGGACGGCAAACGGTTCCGCCGAAGCTTTCGATACGCTTATGAAGGATTGCAATATGCGTTAACGACGCAGCCTAACATGCAGTTCCACTTTTCCGTAGGCTTGTTGACGTTCATCCTGGCCCTCGTGTTCGAACTGCCCAAGGTAGAGCTGTTGTTCATTCTGCTGGCCGTTACACTCGTCATCGTCACGGAACTGATCAATACGGCCGTTGAGAAAGCGGTCGATCTGGCGATGCCGGACCGGCATCCGCTTGCCAAAATTGCCAAAGACGTAGCCGCAGCCTCCGTACTTGTGTCTGCGGTTTTTGCCGCCGTTACGGGCATGATCGTGTTCTACGAGCCGATCGACCGGCTGATTCGCCATACCGGCCCGCACGGCGAGGGCGTCTCGCCGGCGCTCATCTGGACGCTTGTGGCGCTGGTGGCGATGCTCGTCATCGTGCTCCAGAACCGATTCGCGCACAAACGGCTTGCACGGCCGGTGAAGCCGAGTCTGGTCGCCGCAGTATCCTTTTCGATCTCGACATGGGTGACGCTGCTGACGACGCATACGCTCATCGCGCTGCTCGGCTACAGCTTGTCGCTCCAGATGATGTTCATTCTGTACGATCGCGAGAAGAGCGAGATCGCCTCGCTGATTACCGGCGCGGTTCTCGGCAGTGGTATCACCGTCCTGGTCTATTCCATCCTTCATTATATTTGAGTAAAGCGAGTGTGAGCGTGATGTCCGACTCCGTCGAGTCCCCTTTGCAAGTCCCGTTCGATCCGCAAGCGCTCATCCGGCAAGCGATCGAGGCGTCGAAGCGCGCCTACGTTCCTTATTCCCGGTTCCGTGTCGGCAGCGCGCTGCTCGATGCGGAGGGCGGCGTGCATCTCGGCTGCAACGTGGAGAACGCCGCCTACAGCCCGACCAACTGCGCCGAACGGACGGCGCTGTTCCGCGCCATCGCGGACGGGCATGCGGCGCAGAGCTTCCGGGCGATCGCCGTCGTCGGCGACACGGATGGGCCGATCGCCCCGTGCGGCGTGTGCCGGCAGGTGATGATGGAGCTGTGCGCGCCGGACATGCCGGTCGTCATGGCGAATCTGCACGGCGAGTACACGATCACGACCGTCTCCGCGCTGCTGCCGGGCGCTTTCACCTCGAAGGATCTTGGTTAGGAACAGGAATGTCACGCCCAAGTAGCTGGAGTGTAGCGCAGAAAGTGACGCTCCGAGTAACTGTAGAGACGAAAAGTTACTTTTGAGCAGGATACGTTACGGTCCGAGAGGCCAAAGTGCAGCATACGCAGAGTCATACTCTCGGTACCGAGATTAACGTACATTTTTGCCGCTATTTGGCTCAAACTATACAGGGGAGCCGAAATAAAGGACTATTTTGCCGCTAATGCCGCCGAACCCCTCACAATACGCCTACATACAGACAATAGCGGCAAAATAGTCCCTTATTCGCTCTCGAATCCATCAAAAAGTCCGAATAGATGACTTTTTTGCTTTTATTACTAAATAAAACAACAAAGTGAATGGATTCATGTCCCCGGGAGTGGAAAGAGAAAAGAGGGCCCCGGCGAGTTTTGGCTTGAAGCCCCCACCACATGTACTTTTACAATCCAAGGGGCTTCAAACAAGATGTTTGAGCTGAAGGGGCGCTTTTTCTCTTGGAACGGCGGTACCAACTCTCAAATCCATTCACTTTACCAGGAGACCACCATGAAAAAAGGCTTCAAATCGGGCTTCGCCGCCATCATCGGCCGGCCGAACGTCGGCAAATCGACCTTGCTCAACCAAATCGTCGGGCAAAAAATCGCCATCATGTCGGACAAGCCCCAGACGACGCGCAACAAAATCCAAGGCGTCTACACGACCGAGACGTCGCAGATCGTCTTCCTCGACACGCCCGGCATCCATAAGCCGCAGTCGAAGCTGGGCACGTTTATGATGAAGGTAGCCGAGAGCACGTTCCAGGAAGTGGACGCCGTGCTGTTCGTCGTGGATGTGGCGGACGGGTTGGGCGGGGGCGACCGGTTCATCATCGAGCAGCTCAAGAACGTCAAGACGCCGGTATTCCTCGTCCTGAACAAGATCGACCAGGTCCAGCCGGAGCAGCTGCTGCCGGTGATCCAGTCGTACAAAGACCTCTACGCGTTCGCCGAGATCGTGCCCGTGTCAGCCCGGAACGGGAACAACGTGACGACGCTGCTCGAGCTGGTCGGGCGGTATTTGCCGGAAGGGCCGCAGTATTACCCGGAAGACCAAGTGACGGACTACCCGGAGCAGTTCGTCTGCGCCGAGTTGATCCGCGAGAAAATCCTGCACATGACGCGGGAGGAAATCCCGCATTCGATCGCCGTGCAGATTGAGGACATGAAGGTGAAGGACAACGGGCTCGTCGACATATCGGCCGTCATCTACGTGGAGCGTGATTCGCAGAAGGGCATTATTATCGGCAAGCAAGGCTCGCTCCTCAAGGAAATCGGCAAGCAGGCCCGCCAGGACATCGAGGCGCTGCTCGGCTCCAAAATTTTTCTTCAGCTGTGGGTGAAAGTGAAGAAAGACTGGCGCAACCAGGAACATGTGCTCAAAGACTTAGGCTTCCGCCTCGACTGAACCGCGCTCGCCCCTGAGCCCGCCGTGGCAATTATTGCAACGGATAGTAGCAACACTCCTCGCAAATGATACCTAAGGAGCAGTAGACGGGAATCATTGGGAGGTTAAGTACGAATGCGCGATTTTTCGTGGAAGTATTTTACATTAACTGGTGATGTGGAGTCATATCTGCTATACAAGGAAATGCATCGCGATCGAGATGAAGAGCAAGGGGAAGAGGAAGAGCCGCTGCCGGACGAGGTGGACGGGTAAATCCGGATTCGGAGCCCGGACATGTCCGGGCGCGGCAACATCTGGCAGGGGAAGAGGGAGCGCGTATGCTGTACCGGGTGGAAGGCATCGTCATTCGCAGCTTCGACTATGGGGAAGGCAACAAGATCATTACGATCCTGACAAGGGATTACGGGAAAATGAGCGTGATGGTGAGAGGTGCCAAAAAGGTGAAAAGCCGGCACTCCGCCCTCGCGCTGTTGTTTACGTATGGCGAATTCGTTTTTTTCAAAACGGGTTCCATGGGAACGCTAAGCCAAGGGGAAATTCTGAAAGCGTATCAATCGCTTCGCGAGGACATTCACAAAACCGCTTACGCCGCCTATTTGGCGGAGCTGACGGAACGGCTCTTGGGCGAGCAGGATCGGCCCGCGTGGGTGTTCGACCAGCTGCTGGCGGCCTTGGACGCGGTCGAAGCCGACAAAGATGAGCAGATCGTAACACATATCTATGAGATGCGTTTGCTCAGTCTCGCCGGTTATACGCCGGAGTTGTCGCAGTGCGTCTCGTGCGGCTCACAAGAAGGCGAGATGGCGGTCAGCCCCTCCATGGGCGGGCTATTGTGCCCGAGATGCCGCCATCAGGATGCGTCCGCGATTCCGGTATCGGAGAGTGTGCTCAAGCTGTTGCGTCTGTTCTTACATATGGATATCGGCCGCCTAGGCAAAATCGAAGTGTCGCCTTCCACCCGGGCATTGCTCAAGCGGGTGATCCGACAGCTGTACGATACGTTCGTGGAAGTAAGGTGGAAATCGCGTCAGTTCCTCGATCAAATGGACAAGTACGGCATTTAGAGGATTTGACAACGGATACCCCGTTTGGTATTATGACACAAGCAGAATAATGTCTCCCGTTTCCTCTCTTTCGAAGAAGCGGGAGTTTTTCTATTGAGCCATGTGCTGTAAGTATGGGGATAAGGGAATTGGGGAGATGAGGGCATGAACGTACCAAGGCCGATCGTGTATGTCGTATCGGACTCTGCTGGCGACACCGGGGAATCCGTACTCCGCGCAGCCGCGATTCAATTCCACCCGCTAACCGTGGAGATCCGGCGGGCACCGTTCGTGATGGATCGGGCGACGGTGGATCGGGTGGTGGAGGAGGCGAGTCTCGCCGGCGCCGTAATTTTGTTCACGCTCGTCATTCCCGAGCTGCGGGATTACTTGACGACGCGCGCAGGACAGCTGGGCGTACCGACGATTGATTTGCTCGGGCCGATCATCAGCCGCCTGGAGAGCGTCCTGAACAAGGAGGCGCTGCACCAGCCCGGCCTCATCCACCAGCTGGACGAAGACTACTTCAAAAAGGTCGAGGCGGTGGAGTTCGCGGTAAAGTATGACGACGGCCGAGATTCCTCGGGCATCCTGAAGGCGGATATCGTCCTGGTAGGCGTATCGCGCACATCAAAGACGCCGTTATCCATGTACTTGGCCCACCGCACGCTCAAGGTCGCGAACGTCCCGATCGTGCCGGAGCTGCAGCCGCCCGAGCAGCTGTTCACCGTGAACAAGAAGAAGATCGTAGGCCTCATCATCGATCCGGACAAGCTGAACATGATCCGCAAGGAGCGGCTCAAGAGCCTCGGCCTGTCCGATACGGCTATGTATGCGCAGATGGAGAGAATCAAGAATGAGCTGGAGTACGCCAAGACGATCATGGACAAGCTCGGCTGCGTTGTGATCGACGTTTCGAACAAAGCGGTGGAAGAGACGGCGAGCGTTATTCTCGGCATGTTCCGCACTCGTTAATAACTTTCTTTTAGTAAGCAGGATTTTCGACGTTCGAAGCGTATATATTATACGGTTGTAATAAATTTCACATTTTCGTTAGTCAAAGAGCTGCGAAAAGTGGGTTATCACGGCATGAAGGCGGGTGATCACGATGCCAGCCAGCGTTCCCCGCATTCTAGTCGATGCCGACGCCTGTCCGGTGAAATCGGAAATTGTGGAAGCCGCGAAGCGGCACGGGGCGCACGTCACGATGGTCGCCTCATACGATCATCGGCTGGAGCCGGCCGAAGGCGTTACGATCGTGCAGGTGGACCGGTCGGATCAATCGGTGGACATGTACATTGCCAATCTGCTGCAGCCGAACGATATCCTCGTCACGCAGGATTTCGGGCTCGCTACGATCGGACTGGCCAAACGGGCCCGCGTCTTGTCCAACCGGGGCCAGTTGTACTCGGACCGCACGATCGACTTTTTGCTGGAAAGCCGGCACGAGAGTGCCAAGCGACGGAGAGGCGGGAAGCATTCCAAAGGGCCGAAACCCTTGACCGACGAGGATCGGCAGCGGTTTCTACAATGTTTGACAAAAGTTTTAAGGGGTTTGCAGGAGAATACCTCCATGTAGCGAATACGTATATTGCACTCCACAAGAAGGTGAACTAGGATGAGTACCGGACAAATCCCGGAAGAAGTCATTGAGGCGGTCCTAAAACACCACGACATCGTAGACGTGATAGGCAAATACGTGCATCTGTCCAAGCAAGGCCGCAATCTGAAAGGATTGTGCCCGTTTCACTCCGAGAAATCGCCCTCCTTCACCGTCCATCCCGAGAAACAAATCTTCAAATGCTTCGGGTGCGGGACCGGCGGGAACGCCATTACCTTCCTACGGGATATCGAAGGCTATTCGTTCTCGGAGGCGGTCCGCCATCTCGCGGAAGAAGCGGGAGTCCAATTCGGAGGCTGGCAGGAGGCGTCGCCCGAGCAGACGGCGAAGCAGCTCGAACGCGAGCAGCTGCTCAAGGCGCATGAACGGGCCGCCATGTTATATCATTATATTCTGAAGCATACGGAGCAAGGCAAGGCGGCAAGCGAGTATTTGAAAAATCGGGGCTTCAACGAGGCGCTGATCGAGACGTTTCAAATCGGGTACGCTCCCGCGCGATGGGATACGCTGGTCGTTCAATTGCAAAAGAATGAATTCGATATGCCTCTGATGGAGGCGGGCGGACTGATCTCGGCCAAGTCGTCCGGCGACGGATACGTGGACAAGTTTCGGGACCGGATCATGTTTCCGATCCGCGACGCCAAGGGGAAAGTGATCGCTTTTGCAGGCAGAACGCTAGGCAACGAACAGCCCAAGTATTTGAACAGTCCCGAGACCATGCTGTTTCGGAAGAGCCGCATTCTTTACAATTTTCATCAAGCCCGCGCCGCCGTGAAGAAGGAAGGCTCGATTGTCGTATTCGAAGGCTACGCGGACGTGATCAAAGCCTGGATGGCGGGCGTCCACAACGGCGTCGGCACGATGGGCACGGCACTGACGGACGAGCATGCGAGACTCATTCGGCTCGCCACGGAGGACGTAATCGTCTGCTTCGACGGCGACAACGCCGGGCAGTCGGCCTCCTACAAGAGCTTGCCAATCCTGGAGCGGGCTGGGCTGACGGTCAAGGTCGCCATCGTCCCGGATAAGCTCGACCCGGACGAGTACATCGCCCTGAACGGCGAGGAGGGGTTCCGGCGCGACGTCTTGAACGAGGCGCTGCCGGTCGTCAAGTACAGGCTGCACTACTTGAGGCGGAACTTCAATTTCCTGGACGCGGATGCGAAGCTTCGCTACGTTAAGACGGCCATTCGAGAAGTGATCGCCGATCTGCCGTCGCCGACCGAGCGGGAATATTACTTGAAAGAGCTGTCGAATGAGCATCAAATGAGCCTGGATTCCATCAAGCAAGAGACGAATCTGATCCGCCAGGAATTGCAAAAAAAGCGGCAATCTGGGGATAATAACGAAAATTCGTGGAATAATGTTAGGCATGACGGGAGAGAAGGCGTCCCACTGCCGAAACCAAGCTCTAAGGGCGACAAAGCGGAGACCGATCTGCTGACGGCGATGATGCATGACAAGGATGTCGCCGGTTACGTACAGCAGCATCTGGGAGAAGCGTTCAATATCGAAGCTCACGCAGCGTTAGCTGCTTATTTATATGCCTATTATGCGCAAGGATTCGAACCTGACGCGAGCCGCTTCATCGCCTCCCTGCAGGACGAAGCGCTGGAGCGGGTTGCGAGCTCGATGCTGATGCCCGATCTGGTCAAGGGCATCAATGCTCAAGTGATCGACGACTGCATTCGAGTCGTGAAGGCGGTGCCGCAGCTGAAGGCGTTGGAGCAAATGGAGCAGGAACGAATTCGGGTGGAGCGCGACGGGGACCCGCTCCGAGCCGCGCAAATTGCAATTGAGATTATAACTCTAAAAAATCAGCTGAAAGGCGTGTAACCCGGCGCTCGAGGTACGCGATAGTTGATTCTTTAGAGAGGAGGGAGCTTGGAATGGCGAACGATCAACATACTGAGCAAGAAACCGAACTGACGCTCGAACAGGTCAAGGAACAGCTAATAGAGCAAGGCAAAAAACGCTCCTCCTTGACTTATAAAGATATTATGGAGAAGCTCGCTCCGTTCGATCAGGATCCGGAGCAGATGGACGAATTTTTCGAACAGCTGTCCGAGCTCGGCATCGATGTGGGCAATGAGACGGAAGACGATCATATGCGGCCAAATCAGGACGACGAGCATGACGAGTTCCATCTCGACGATGACTTGTCGCTGCCTCCGGGGATCAAGATCAACGATCCGGTTCGGATGTACTTGAAGGAAATCGGGCGGGTGCCGCTCTTGTCGGCCGACGACGAGATCGACTTGGCGAAGCGGATCGAGCAGGGCGACGAGGAAGCGAAGCGTCGTCTCGCGGAGGCGAACCTGCGGCTCGTGGTCAGCATTGCGAAGCGGTATGTAGGGCGCGGTATGTTGTTCCTGGACTTGATCCAGGAAGGGAACATGGGCCTCATCAAGGCCGTAGAGAAGTTCGACTTCACGAAGGGCTTCAAATTCAGTACGTATGCGACATGGTGGATCCGTCAGGCCATCACCCGGGCGATCGCCGACCAGGCGCGTACGATCCGGATTCCGGTTCATATGGTGGAGACGATCAACAAGCTGATAAGGGTGTCCAGGCAGCTGTTACAGGAATTAGGGCGCGAGCCTACGCCGGAAGAAATCGCGAAGGAAATGGATCTGAGTACGGAGAAGGTACGGGAGATCATGAAGATCGCCCAAGAGCCGGTCTCGCTCGAGACGCCGATCGGGGAAGAGGACGATTCGCATCTGGGGGATTTCATTGAGGACCAGGAGGCGCTCGCTCCCGCCGATGCCGCTGCTTACGAATTGCTCAAGGAACAGCTCGAGGACGTGCTGGATACGCTGACGGAGCGCGAAGAGAACGTGCTGCGCTTGCGCTTCGGCCTGGACGACGGACGGACGCGCACTCTTGAAGAGGTGGGCAAGGTGTTCGGCGTCACACGCGAACGGATTCGTCAAATCGAAGCGAAGGCGCTTCGCAAGCTGAGACATCCTAGCCGCAGCAAACGGTTGAAAGATTTTCTGGAATAACCCATTCGCGACACCAAAGACCTTTCTGCTTGCAGTCAGGTCTTTTTTCACGGAGGCTGGAGATGGATTCAGAGAAACGGACGCTGATCGTCCGGGAAATCGAGCAATGGCGGAGAAGCAAGCTGCTTCCCGAGCAATATTGCGACTTCTTGCTCAACCTGTACATGGATGATACGGTAGAGCGGGAGCGCAAAGTGGCTGGCGTGTCCGTACAGGCGATCCAGAGTAGCCGCTGGCACGTCTGGCTCCTAATCTTTGGGGCCGCTGCCGTAATTTTCTTTCTCGCCCTTCATTTTAACTCTTTTCCCAGTCCTTTGCAAATTGGGCTGCTGGGCGCGGCGGTCATCGGGAGCTATGTGCTGGGCATCGCCGCGAGCCGGAAATCGCCGGTGCTGGCATACAGCCTTGTTGGGGTGGGATCGGCGGCGCTGCTCGCGGCTGGCGTTCTGATGCTGAGGCTGGCAGGGAAGGACGATCCCGGACTGTTCGTGGCGTACGTCGCCTTCTGCTGTGTCATATGGATCGCGATCGGCATCCTGGCGCGTATGGGACTGTTTCAGTATTGCGGCTGGATCGGACTGTTGCTCGTATACGCGTGGCTGCTGCAGGATCAGGAGGCGAGCCATAGCTGGGTTGGGGCACAGCTGAGCTGGCTGCCGTTATGCTTCCTGTTCGGGTGGTTCGGCTGGCTTCTGCTGCGAAGGAAGATGTCTCCGGGGTCGATCCTGTTGCTCGTTGCCTTCACGATATGGCTTTTGCCGGAGATCTATGGATTTTACATCGAAGGTCGGATGGACCCCATGTTCCAAGCGTCTCTGACGGTCAAGCTGTTGGCGGCGGGAGCGGGTTTGTTCGCAACACGAAAAAAATGGATCGAGTGGGTAGCTTAATGGTGAAATTATCGAAGCGGTTGGAAACGATCGCATCTCAAGTGCCGGCGGGCAGCCGTCTGGCGGATATCGGATCCGACCATGCCCTGCTGCCGGTGTATCTGGTTCAGCAGGGCATGATTCCTTATGCGGTCGCGGGCGAGATTAACCCCGGCCCGTATGAGGCGGCCAAAAAGCAGGTGGCGGAGGCCGGGCTGTCGCATTGCATCGCGGTGCGCCGAGGCGACGGGTTGCAAGCCGTCCAGGCCGGAGAGGTGGACGTGATCACGATCGCCGGCATGGGCGGTGCGCTCATCGTGCATATCCTCGAGCAAGGCCGGTCGAAGCTGGAGGCCGTTCAGACGCTCGTGCTGCAGCCGAATATCGGCGAAGATCAAGTGCGGCATTGGCTGACGGCCAACGGTTGGCGGCTCGCGGCGGAACAGCTGCTGGAGGAAGACGGCAAATACTACGAAGTGCTCACGGCACAGCGAGATGCGGAAAATGGTGACACGGCCGGCACCGCGAATCTGTATGCCCCGCGAATGCTGGCGTGCGGCATTCAGGTGGAGGAGAGCTTGTTGTACCGTCTCGGTCCTTATTTGATCGATTCACCGAATGAAGCGTTCTATGCGAAATGGCGCTCCGAGCTGCGTAAAATGGCCGGTATCGCTCAGGATATGGGGCGTTCGGATTCGGAATCGGCTCAGGTTCGGCGGGATGCGCTTCTGCTGGAAATCGCGAAGATGGAGGAGGTGCTCGCATGCTTGCAAAAGGACAAACCGTAATTCAGCAGTTCGAACGCATGGTGCCGAAACATCTCGCCATGCCGGACGATCGGATCGGCCTCCAGCTCGGCACGCTCCAGAAGGACATTCGGCATGTACTCATCGCGCTCGACGTGACCGATGAAGTGGTCGAGGAGGCGATCGCCGCCGGAACCGATCTTATTATCGCGCACCACGCGATCATTTTTCGGCCGCTCACGCACCTGCAGACGGACACTCCGGCCGGCCGGCTGTACGAGAAGCTGATCAAGCACGATATCGCGGTGTACATCGCGCACACGAACTATGACGTGGCCGCTCACGGCATGAACGATTTGATGGCGGAGGCGCTTGGGCTGACGGGGACTACGTTCCTGGAAGTCGTTCATACGGAGAAGCTGAAGAAGCTCGTCGTATTCGTGCCGAAAACTCACGAGGAGCAAGTGGCGAAGGCGCTTTTCGATGCCGGAGCGGGCCATATCGGCGAGTACAGCCATTGCAGCTTCCGCGTGGAGGGAACCGGCACGTTCTTGCCCGGTGATCGGACGCAACCGTTCGTCGGCCAGCCCGGCCGGCTGGAGCGCGCCGAAGAGGTGCGCATCGAGACAATTGTGCCCGATTCGATCGAGCGCAAGGCCGTGCAGGCGATGCTGAAGGCGCATCCGTATGAGGAGGTCGCCTACGATCTGTATCCGCTCGACTTGAAGGGCAAGGCGTACGGCCTGGGCCGTGTGGGCAAAGTCGCCGAGCCGGAGACGTTGACTCAGTTCGCCGAGCGGGTGAAGACGGCGTTCGATGTGCCGTTCGTTCGCGTCGTCGGCGATCCCAACCGCGTGGTTCGCAAGGCGGCGGTGTTGGGCGGTTCCGGCAGCCGATACGTCCGGCATGCCCAGTTCGCGGGCGCGGACGTTCTCGTCTCGGGCGACATCGATTACCACACGGCGCATGACGCGCTGGCCGCCGGGATCGCGGTCATCGATCCGGGTCACAATGCGGAGAAGATTATGAAGAAGAGCGTAGCGGAACGACTCCAGAGTGCGTTGAATGCGGACCGCTACACGACGCAGGTCACTCCGTCGCAGGCACATACGGAGCCGTTCCGGTTGCAGTAACCGCCGTCGACGGCTGGCAAAGGTGGAAACAGTCTCAGGTTGCATCCTCCAACAACGTCAGGTATACTTCAATATAGAATTTCGGAAAGCTTGACAGACAATCGCCGGTGCTATGCACGGGAGGAAAGTCCGGGCTCCACAGGGCAGGATGCTGGATAACGTCCAGTCAGCGCGAGCTGAAGGATAGTGCCACAGAAATGGACCGCCGATGAACTTATCCCGAGAAATCGGATAAGTAACAGGCAAGGATGGAACCGTGGTGTAAGAGACCACGAGGGGATATGGTGACATATGCCCTGGTAAACCCCATCTGGAGCAAGACCTAAGGGAACGCCCGCAGGTTCGGCCTGCAGCCTTTGCCCGAGGCGCGTTCGGGTTGGTCGCTTGAGCTTGTCAGCAATGGCAAGCCTAGATAGATGATTGTCGCTTCGATGGTGGGAGGGGCTTGTGGTCCCCGCTCGCACCACCGGAAGCACAGAACCCGGCTTACGGCAAGCTTTCCGAACTACCACAGCATTTCAGCTTTTCCTTACATACGGACATCACGAAGCCCGCCGGAGCGAACTCCAGCGGGCTTTTTTCCTTCTATTGCCAGGATGGGCGGTCTAGCCCATCCGTTGATATTTTTTGGCGATCTCGAGCAGCTCCCGGTCAACCCAATCGGTCACCATCGACAGCGACCCGCGGTTCTGGTTCGCCATCTCCAGCGCTTTGGCCACGTCGATCTGCCCGTAGCCAAAGTAGTTGTCCTTGCCCGGCGTCCCCAGATCGCTTGCCGATTTGCGTAAAATCTCCATCACTTCGGTGTTCTTGAGCAGCGGATTGACGGAGCGGATCAAGGCGGCCAGCGCCGTGACATGCGGGCTAGCCATTGAAGTGCCGGACAGCGCCGCGTACTGGTTTTTCGGATACGTGCTCGCGATATTCACCCCAGGCGCGGCCGCGTCGATATAGTCGCCGTAGTTCGAGAACGAAGCCTTCTGCTTGTTGCTGTCGGTAGCGGCTACGGCGAACACTTCCGGATAGGCGGCCGGATAGCCGGGCTGCGCCGTATTGTCGTTGCCGCTCGCGGCAATCAGCACTACGTCCCGGTCGTACGCATATTTGATCGCGTCGTGAAGGAACTGGGCGTCGGCGTAGTTGCCGAGGCTCATATTGATCACCTTCGCGCCATGGTCGGTCGCCCAGATGATGCCTTGCGCGACGGAGTACGTGTTGCCGGCGCCGGTCTCGTCCAGCACCTTGACGGGCATAATCTTGTTGTACCATGTCATCCCGGCGACGCCTTCTCCATTGTTCACGAGGGCGGAGATGACACCGGCGACGTGGGTGCCGTGGCCTACATCGTCCTGAGGATCGGTGCCTTCTTTCACCACGTTGTAGCCGCCGATCAGATGCTCCCTCAGATCCGTATGCGTCAGATCTACACCGGTGTCCACGACGGCCACGATGACGTCCTGGTTGCCTTTATTGATGTTCCAACCGGGCAGCGTATTGATTGCGGGCAAGTTCCACTGGTATTTTTTATACAACACATCGTTGGGCTCCGCAGCTGTTGTCGGTCCGGTCGGTGCAGTCGGTGCAGTCGGTCCAGTCGGTCCAGTCGGTCCGGTCGGTCCGACCGGTTCACGCGTCTCATTCGTCATGTACAGAAAGTGAGGCTCGGCGAAAACGACGTTCTTTTGCTGGAAATACCCCATCAGTTGTTTGGCTTCTAAGCGGGTGGAGCGGAAAATGTACGTATTGCCGACCTTCCGGGCCGATTCGGCACCGATATCGGCCTTCATCCGCTCCAGCTCGGCCGGGGTCGGATCCTGCTGAAACTTCACGACCACTTCGTTCACGTGGTAATGGCTCGTCCCTTCATTCTGCTCGGGATGGGTCACTGTCTTGTCGCGCAGCGTATTGGAGTCGACCGATTCGATTTTGTACCGTTTGTCGCTAGGATACGGCACGAGCCGTAAGTTTTTGCGCAAATCGACTTCCACTTTATGCAGCACATCTTGATGGATCAGGCCGACCAGCCCCGAACCGCCGCCGTCCGATGGAACGCCCAGCACAAAATATCGCTCTTGGCCGGTGCCGATCGCCTGGGACTGGTACGGCTGCCCTTGCTGCACTTTCTGACGCGCTTCCTGGAGATGAGGCGACGCCTCCTGCTGGACGTTGCCTGGTATGGAGCCTTCCGTCACCGCCGGACCTGCACCTTTGGCACCGCCGAGCCATTCCACATAGTGGATGTGTTCGTGCTCCTGCTGCAGGGCGGTCAGTTTGGACTTGACATTGGCCGGGGAATCGGATTTTAATTGATGAAGTGCGGTTTTAAAATCAAGCGCACATTGCGAGCGGCATAATTCGTCAGTTAGCTGCACATCCTGAGCCAACATCGACTGTTTGATTTGCATTTCTTTGGCCGGTCCCGGATTTTGCTGCGTATTCGGCCCAGGCAGCGGACGCCCGCTGCTGCAGCCGACTGCGAAGAGGACAAGCCCGCCGGTTGCAAGCACCGATAGCGCGGCATTCGTTTTTCTCATAGCGACCTCCCGTTGAAGCGGAATTGGATTTACTGTTAAGGTGGGGTTCCGCCAGTCGATTTATGCATCGGGATGAGCCGGAAGCTGTTGAGAGAAAACCGTGAGTGTACGCCTTTCGGCTTCGGGGTCCCGAAAGTTGTGCGGGGATAAGCTTACTTTTCGGGTGAAATTATGGTACGATGAAAGCAATGCAAGCCGAGGCAATTTTGTTACACTGAAGGAGGGGTCGACGGGAATGGTCATGCACCAAGTCAAGAATTTATGCGAAACATCACGGACGAAATTAAAAGAAGCCATCGCCAAGATGGAACTTTTCCTTAACCATTACAGCTTGCCCCAGCTCAGCACCGAGAACGATCCGGCCATGGAGGAATTTTACCGCGGCTACTTGTCGGACACGAGACATCTGCTCGTCTTCTGCGAAGTGTCGTACGAGAAGCTCGGGATGAACTTGCGCCGCCCGCACTTTAATGAAGATTACGCGGAGAAAGTGCTGTACGACGTCTATCACAGCTGCGTGAACGGCTTCTACTATCCGAAGAACGAATGCTATTCGGAAGACGGCCGTTATGCGTATACGGGACAAGATGCGATCCGGTTCCGGAAGAAACCTAGCCGCGAAGTGCGCAATCTGACGATCGAGCTGTCGAAGATTTTCGAGGAGCTCCGGGAAGATTTGACGTATTATGAAACGGACTATATGACGCAGCGCCGCATGCAAGGCGATCGGATGTAAGGGCTGCTTAAGCATAGCGTTCAGAATAGAGAGAAGAGGACCTGGTCGATGACGGCCGGGTCTTTTTGCTAGGAGGGGCACGCACCCCAATTGGGAACTACGGAGGGTCGTAAATGCCGGAGCATGATTCAGGAAAACTCGTATCGATGGGTACCCGGATCAAGGCTTTTTTGTGGGATTATATCGTCATTTTCGGTTACATTCTATTGTTGATCGGCGTATCTTATGCAGCCCGACCTTGGTTGATGCCGCTGTTCTCGTCCAGCCCTTGGACGGCGGAGCTCACCGGTTTTTGTTTCATTACGCTGCCGGTATTGCTGTATTTTGCTCTTAGCGAAGGATCTCGAGCGCATGCGACGTGGGGTAAACGAAAAGTGGGAATCCAGGTCAAGACGGTGCATGGTCAACCTATGGGATTTGGAACATCCCTGCTTCGTTCCGCAGTCAAATTCGCTCCCTGGGAGCTGGCCCATTTTACCATATGGCATATGGTGCTTCCGTCCGGAATTGCGGATTCTGTCCTTAATGGGTTATTGGCAGCTGTTTATGGACTCGTTTTCCTGTACTTGCTAAGCCCCCTATGGAGCCCCAAAAAACAAACCGTTTATGACCGGATTGCGGGATCCGTTGTGGTCCGGTCTGACAAGGCATAGTCCATATCTGCGAGAGTGTCGTCGGCTGTTGCTCCTTTTCCAAACGTTCCTTCACATAGGCGGCTTCCATACCGGGAACCTTGTAAGTGGAGGTGATATCGACAATGACGAAGCCGATCGTCAAATGCAGCGTATCCAACTGTACGTACTGGGGAGAACAGAACCAATGCCGGGCCGATGCGATCATGATCGACATCGACAGCCATGCGAACGCCCATTATAACGAAGAATTCGCCGGGGAGAGCTTCGACACCGAACATCAAGACAACGCCAGAAATTCGTCCGGCACTTGCTGCCACACGTTCAAGCCGAAAAAGTAACGGGAGGAGTCGGGGCGGATGGAAGATTATACTAAATCCAGGTACGCGGAAGGCCATTTGGTGAACGAGTCGATGCAGAGTACGCCCGTGGGCTCCCGGGAAGAGCATGGAGAGGAGTTCGGGGCTGAACTGGCCGCAGCGCCGCCCGTGTTCAACCGGACGCGGGAACTGCACAATCCCGAGGAAGACCGTCCTTATGAACGTTCGGCGGCAAGAGTGGAGGAGGAAGCGCCGAGCCGGTCTCTTGGATGGGTTGCACTAGTCTCGGCGATTATTTCCTTGTTCGTTTTGCCCGTATTCCTGGGCATCACCGCCATCGTCCTCGGCGTTATCGCGTATATGCGGGGAACGCGCGGTTTGGGAGCCTGGTCGGTCGTCATCGGAGGCATCTCCGTATTGGCGTATGTCGTACTAATCCCCACTTATTATTCTTGAACGATGGGACCGTGCCGGCGCAGGCGCGGTCCTTTTTAAATCGGCCAAACCATTTTTTTCTGTTCTTCACTGACAAATCGGTGTACAATGATTACATGCTTGTCCGCGATTTGGGAGGAAATGGTGAAATGAGCAGTATTGACCCGAGATACATCCGCCAGCTGCTGCAAGCTCAGCTGAAGCCGAATTTGGACGGGTTGTCGGCCGCCGCTTCGGAGAGCGATGACGGTGCGGATTTTGCCGACATCCTGAATACGATTATGATGGGCGTCTCTGATGACCGGTCGGCCGCGCCTTCCTATGCATCGAGCCAAGCGGCGGAGAATGCCGCAGGGCGGGCCACAACAGCGGCGACCGCCACACCGGCCAATTCCGCTTATAAAGCGTGGAATTTAATGCAGCTGTCTTCGCTGTATCCGCAACAGGTGAATTCGGCCGCAGGCTCGACTTCTTACGATTCCATCGTCGAGCAGGCCGCTCGGCAGTATGGCCTAGACGCCAAGCTCATCCATTCGGTGATCGGAGCCGAATCCGGCTATCGCTCGAATGTGGTGTCCGCGGCGGGGGCCAAAGGGTTGATGCAGCTGATGGACGGCACCGCGAGGCAGATGGGAGTCGCGGATTCGTTCGATCCGGCGCAAAATATTTTCGGCGGCACCCGCTATTTGGCCGGGTTGATGGACCGTTACAACGGCAATGAGGCAATGGCGCTCGCCGCTTACAATGCCGGGCCCGCACGGGTGGATGCGCTGAAGGTCCGCAACGACTCCGAGTTGATGGCGAAGATTACGCAGCTGCCGCTGGAGACGCAAAAATATGTAGCCGCCGTCATGGCCGGCCGTAGCTCTGTGAGCCGTATCGGACAAACGGACTGAGGCAGCGGAACATGATGTGAGGTTGCGCGAACGATACGGGATGAGTTACGATCATGGTTGGTCCGATTGAAGAGGACAGGCCGTTGATCGTTTCTTTGTATTTGGAGCAAGTTAAGAAGAACCAAGGGGGAAGGAAATCATGAGTTATTTCGACCATTGCGCGACGACGCCGCCGTATCCGGAAGTGGTGGAAGCGATGGCGGAAGTAATGACGGCGTATTACGGCAATCCTTCTTCGATACACCGGGTCGGCGTGGAGGCGGAGCGGCTCGTGTCCAAGGCGCGGACGCTGATCGCTCAGCTGCTCGACGTCGGGCCGAACGAGATTCTATTCACCTCAGGGGGCACGGAGAGCAATAATTTGGCTGTGAAAGGCGTCGCGTACCGCTATGAGTCGAGGGGCAGGCACATGATCACGACCGAGCTCGAGCATGCCTCTGTGTACGAGGCGTGCAAGCAGCTAGAGGCGAGAGGGTTCGAGGTTACGTATATTCGACCGGATACGAATGGGATTGTTCGCGTCGAGGACATAAATGCCGCGCTGCGGGAGGACACCGTTCTCGTCAGTGTCATGCATGTGAACAACGAGGTCGGTGCCGTCCAGCCGATCCGCGAAATTGGTGAGCTGCTGCGCAACCGCCCTCGCACGTTATTCCATGTCGATGCGGTGCAGAGCTTCGCCAAGCTCGCGGTGTCCCCTGCCGATTGGGGCATCGACCTGCTGTCGGTGTCCGCGCACAAGCTGCGCGGGCCGAAGGGCGCCGGCTTCCTGTACCGGCGCCAGGGCGTGCAGCTCGAGCCGCTGTTGGCCGGCGGAGGGCATGAATTCGGCACGCGGTCCGGGACCGAGAACGTGCCGGCCATCGTGGGCATGGCGAAGGCGCTGCGCATGAGCATGGACCGCCGGGAGACGGCGGCGGCGCACATGCGCGGGCTTCGCCGGCAGCTCATCGCCGCGCTCGATGGCGTGCGCGGCATCGAACTGAACGGCGCCCGCGACGAGTCGCGGATGGCGCCGCACATCGTGCACATCTCCGTGCCGGGACTCCGCTCGGAGGTCATCGTACATGCGCTCGAGCGGGAGCAGTTGTTCATCTCGACCAAGTCGGCCTGCTCGTCCGGCGAGACGGAGCCGAGCCGCGTCCTGCTCGCGATGGGGAAGGACATGGCCCAAGCCTCGAGCGGACTAAGAATCAGCCTGTCTGCGGAGCATCAGCCGGCCGATATCGAACGGCTGGCTGCCAGCCTGACACGCATGGTAGAGGAGATGGCCAAGCTATTGTGAACAAAGACATCATTTTACTTCGATTAGGGGAGCTTACCCTTAAAGGCCGCAACCGGCACCGGTTCGAGACCCAAGTGCAGCAGCAGCTGAAGCGGGTGCTGCAGCCGTTTCCAAGCGTCACCATCCGGCATGAATACGGCCGTGTCTACTTAGATTTGGGAGGCAGCGAATACGCAGCCGTCGCCCGGCAGTTGGACAAAGTGTTCGGCCTCCATTCCTACAGCCCCGCGATCCGCTGCGGACTCCGGTTGGAAGAGATTCAGACATCCGTCCGCGAGGCATTCGCGGAGATCCAGGTCAAGCCGCGCACGTTCAAGATCAGCGCCCGGCGGGTGAACAAGAAGTTCCCGTACGATACGTACGAGTTGAACCGGCTGCTCGGCGGAACGCTGCTCGAGCAGCACGAGGACCTGCAGGTCGACGTACACAACCCGGAGCTGGACATCCGCGTCGAGATCCGCGAGCAGGAAGCGCTCGTGTTCTCCGAAGTCGTCCCGGGTCCGGGCGGATTCCCGTTAGGAAGCAACGGCAAGGCGATGCTCATGCTGTCGGGCGGCATCGACAGCCCGGTCGCCGGATGGCTGGCGATGCGCAAAGGGCTGCGGGTGCAAGCGGTCCACTTCCACAGCTTCCCATACACGAGCGAGCGGGCGAAGCTGAAGGTGATCGACCTGACCCGGACTCTGGCTGGATACGCCGGCAAAATCACGCTGCATATGGTGCCGTTCACCGACATCCAGACGCGGCTGAAGCAGGAGTGCCGGGACAACCTGCTCATCACGATGATGCGGCGGGCGATGTTCCGCATCACGGAACAGCTCGCCGCACGGCAAGAGGCGCTTGCCATCGTGACGGGGGAGAGCCTCGGGCAAGTGGCGAGCCAGACGCTGCCGAGCATGCACGTGATCGGGGCCGCGGCTACCCTGCCGCTTATCCGCCCGCTCATCACGCTGGACAAGGCGGAGATCACCGCTATGGCGGAGCGAATCGGCACGTATCCGATCTCGATTCTGCCCTACGAGGATTGCTGCACGCTGTTCGTGCCCAAATCCCCGTCCACGAACCCTAATATTCACGCGGTGGAGCGCCAGGAGCGATACATGGAAGAATGGCTGCCGGAAGCGATCCGCACGGCGGTGGAGCAAACCGAGACGATGTATATCGTGCCGGAGCAGCCGGAGAAAGAAGACAGCTTGTTTTAAGTACCCCCAAAAGTGACCATGGCGGGGCTCACGAATTTCAGTTAAAAAAGTGCGGGAATTTTTGCGAAAATCATGAAACCTTTGTCCGGGTCATCCGTAATACACCGTTGCATGCTGCGGATGGCTGGCGATAGACACCCTGGCAACCAATAGATCGCAGGAGGTTAATGCATTTTATGGAGTGGTTTTTGCTATTTTTGCAAATTATGCTGATCAATATCGTACTTAGCGGGGATAACGCCGTCGTCATCGCGCTCGCGAGCAAAAATTTGCCGCTGCATCAACGGAAGCAGGCGATATGGTGGGGCGCGTTCGGCGCGGTGGCGCTTAGGCTCGTTCTGACGATCGCGGCCGTGGCGCTGCTGAAGGTGCCTTACATTCAGGCGGCCGGTTCCTTCCTGCTGATGTATATCGCGATCAAGCTTCTCGTCGAAGATGACGGGCACGCCAATGTGAAGGAAGCGGCGTCGCTCGGCAAGGCAATTTGGACGATCATTATCGCCGACTTTGTCATGAGCCTGGACAACGTGCTTGCGATAGCCGCGAAGGCACAAGGGAACATCTCGGTCATTATACTGGGGATCGCGCTCAGCATCCCGATTATCGTGTGGGGCAGCACGCTTGTCATGAAGCTGTTGCACAAGTATCCGATTTTCGTCTACTTGGGCGCAGGCATTCTGGGGTACACCGCAGGCGAGATGTTCGTGAGCGACGAGAAGATGGAGCATTATTTGCTCCACGGCAGTGCGACGATGCACCATGCGATTCCGATCGTGGCTACCGTAGTCGTGATTGCGGCTGGACTTATCAAGAAATTCTCCTCGTCGGGCAAGACCGCCTAATCGGGCCGGCAAGCCGCCCCACTAGCAATTTCTGACTCTATTCGCTAAAATAGAGCTAGCAAAAGTCGCTTCATCGGACAAGCGGCAACTAGGGGAGGGGAGCTGCATGACCCGTAATCGGTACTCGATCGGCCTCGTCATCGTGGCGGTCGGCGTTGTACTCTTGCTTGGCAAACTGGGGATTTTCGGATTTTTCTGGGGGCTCTTGTGGCCGTTTTTCATAATGGCAATCGGCGTTTTGCTGCATATGCTGTTTTTCGGCAAGCTGTTGCCTTCCGGCGTTTTGATTCCCGGCGGGATTCTCATTACGATTTCGCTCATGTTCCTATTCTGCAACATATTCGGCTGGTCGGCGATGGCGTATTTGTGGCCCGGGTACTTGTTCGCGGTGGCGGTCGGGTTGTACGAATATTATATATTCGACAAGTACAAGCCTCGCGGGGCATACACGGCTTCGCTCGTGCTGACGATCGTGGCCGCGCTCTTCTTCGCCTTGACGTTGCTGTTCTCGATCAGCATCTATTTCATCGCCCTCGTCTTGATCATCGGAGGCTTGGCTTTAGTGTGGCGTCGGCCGGGGCGCCGTTCCTGGTGAGAGTTGGCAGCCGTTCCATCGCTTGACTTGCGTTATCCGGCCGGAGAGAGTACAATAATAGTTGTATGTCAAGCGTCGGCGCATTGTCCGGCGCTTCTTTTATGAAGCCCCATACGCTTCGAAGCCCTTACTGAGAGGATTGAAATTATGCATTCCAGACAAAACATTCGCAACATCGCGATTATCGCCCACGTCGACCATGGCAAGACGACGTTGGTCGACAAGCTGCTTCAACAATCGGGTACGTTCCGGGAGAACGAGCATGTGCAGGAACGCGCCATGGACTCGAACGACTTGGAGCGCGAGCGCGGCATTACGATTTTAGCCAAAAACACCGCCATTCATTATAAAGACTACTTGATCAACATCGTGGATACCCCCGGCCATGCCGACTTCGGCGGCGAAGTCGAGCGCATCATGAAGATGGTGGACGGCGTCTTGCTCGTCGTAGACGCGTTCGAGGGCTGCATGCCGCAAACGAAGTTCGTGCTGCGCAAGGCGCTCGAGCAGAACTTGACGCCGATCGTCGTCTTGAACAAGATCGACCGTCCGAATGCCCGTCCGGCTGAAGTCGTGGACGAGGTGCTCGAGCTCTTCATCGAGCTCGGCGCGAACGACGACCAGCTCGACTTCCCGGTCGTCTATGCGTCTGCCCTGATGGGGACGTCGAGCTCCGATCCTGAGAAGCAAGATGAGAACATGGAAGCTCTTTATGAGATGATCGTGAGCCACATTCCGCATCCGACGGAAGATCCGGAGCAGCCGCTCCAATTCCTCGTGACGCTGATGGACTACAATGACTACCTGGGGCGCATCGGGATCGGCCGTGTCAATCGCGGGATCATTCGCCAGGGCCAGTCGGTGGCCGTCATGACGCGCGATGGCGCGACGAAGACAGGCCGCATCGAGAAGCTGTTCGGCTTCCAGGGCTTGAAGCGAGTGGAGATCGAGGAGGCCGGCGCGGGCGACATTGTCGCGGTATCCGGCATCAAGGAGATCAACATCGGCGAGACGATCGCCGATCCGGCTCACCCTGAGGCGCTGCCGGTATTGAAGATCGATGAGCCGACGCTGCAGATGACGTTCCTCGTGAACAACAGTCCGTTCGCCGGCAAGGAGGGCAAGTGGGTGACGTCCCGCAAGCTGCGCGAGCGGCTGTTCAAGGAGCTCGAGACCGACGTGAGCTTGCGCGTCGACGAGACCGACAGCCCGGACGCCTTCATCGTATCCGGCCGCGGGGAGCTGCATCTCGGCATTCTGATCGAGACCATGCGCCGCGAAGGGTTCGAGCTGCAAGTGTCGAAGCCGGAAGTCATCATCAAAGAGATCGACGGCGTCAAGATGGAGCCGCTCGAGCGGCTGCTCATTGACGTGCCGGAAGACAGCATGGGCGCCGTCATGGAGAGTCTTGGTACACGCAAGGCCGAGATGATCAATATGACGAACAACGGCATGGGCCAAGTCCGGCTGGAATTCCTCATCCCGGCTCGCGGACTCATCGGGTACGGCACGTACTTCCTCACCTTGACACGCGGATACGGCGTGATGAACCATGCGTTCGACAGCTACGGCCCTTACGCGGGCAGCGGCGTTGGCGGCCGTCATCAGGGCGTGCTCGTCTCGATGGAGACGGGAACGGCTACCGCATACGGGATTTTGTCGATCGAAGACCGGGGCATCCTGTTCGTCCATCCGGGTACGGAAGTGTACGAAGGCATGGTCGTGGGCGAGCATACGCGCGACAACGACATCGTCGTGAACATCTGCAAGGAGAAGCAGCTGACGAACATGCGCGCCTCCAGCAAGGATGAGACGGTGAAGATCAAGACGCCGCGCACGTACTCGCTCGAGCAGGCGCTGGAATATTTGAACGACGACGAATACTGCGAAGTGACGCCGAAGTCGATCCGCCTCCGGAAGAAGATTCTGAACAAGAACGACCGCGAACGCGCGGAGAAGCACCGGAAGATGGCGGAGGCGACCGTATAACCCGGACACATTCGGGCAGGGGAGGTGGAGAGCCCATGCAAGCGTGGCTCGCCGAACATCTGTGGATCACCTACATTCTCATTTATGTGTTTCTCGTCTATATTTACAATAAAGTGTTCCGCACCCGCCGGCTGCCGATCTTGAAGGCGGCAATCGTCTACTTGCTGATGGCCGTGGGCGCGCTGATCCTGCTTATGTTCCAAGTCGACCTCGACTTGCCGATTCTGCTCTGCCTGCTCGTGGCGGTCGCGCTCATGTTCATGGTGCGCGTCCGCTATTGGGTCGAAGCCCGGCAGAAGCGGCAGGACAACAAGGAGGCGCGATAGGGATGGCCTACTGGCTGACGCCGATCGATTCGCTTACACCATTCGTGCTCGGCGCAGGACGGATTCGCTGCGAATCGTCCGCCGAGCTCGACGAGTGGCGCGAGGCGCTCCGGCAGCTCCATCCCCGCCTGCTTCCGCTCTTCAAGGCGAGCATGCTCCCTGGGGATCCGCATCCGTCCGCTGAAGCCGCCGACCCGGCCGCCTGCGGGCTGGACCGGATCCCTTTTTCATTAGCAGGCGCCGATCCGATCCGCTTCGACGGACCGTTCTTCGGGCTGTCGTCTTGCGGCGAAGCGATGACGGAGCGTCTCCTGGAGCCGAAGGAAGCACTCGGTCACTTGGAGACATTCGGTACGGGGGCCGCCGGCCTTGGGCTTAGCGTCATCAGCGAACCGTGGTTAACCGCCATGAGACGATGGCTCGGCCAAGGGAAACGTATCATTTTAATCCGGGAGGATACATAGAGATGAAGCTGCGAGACGCTCTGTACAATTGGCTGCAGATGAAGATTGTGTCCGACGCTCGGCCGGACGATGGGGCTGCCGTGGAGACCCGGGATTTTTTCGTAACGATCCTGACCGAAGACCACAAGCTGAGCCGCTTCACCGTTTATGAGACTACGGATCGCTATTATGTGGTGCACTATGAGCTGGAAGGCCGGACAAGTACAGAGAAGTTCGACCGGGAGCTGGCGGAGCAACTGCTGAACGACATAGAATCGAATCCCAAATACAACGAATAAGGAAAGGGGGACGCCGCTATGAGCCCGGTTCCTGGTGTCGGCCCCGATGCGCACGCGCCCTTGCCGCCCCGACGGCCGAAGCCCGTCTCCAGAGGCTGGCTGAAATCGTTTTTCGTCCTTATCCTTATACTCGTACTCGGGGCGCTCGGGTATGCCGGATACTTGTACTGGCAAATCAATCAGGCGATCGATCACGTAGGTACGAACGCGCCGGTCGCTCCGGACCAATCGGCCAAATCCAAGCCGCTCACGATTTTGCTGCTAGGGACGGATACGCGGTCAGAGACCGGCAGCCTCAATACCGACGTCATCATGGTTGCTTCGATGAATCCGAATACCCAAAAAGCGACCTTGGTCTCGATTCCAAGAGACACCCAGGTGAAGCTGAGCGGCGTGAAAACGAATAAGGCAAACGCGTTTTATGCGAACTACGTGGCGGCCGACAAAAAAACCGCGCAGACCAAGACGAAGGAGCTGTTCGGCCGTTACTTGAACGTGAAGATCGATTACATGGCCATCATCAACTTCCAAGGGTTCGAGGACGTGATCGACAAGCTCGGAGGCTTGACGATCGATGTGGATATGGATATGTGCTATGTCGACAAGTTTGACGGGACGAATATCAAGCTGCGCAAGGGCGTGCAGCCGCTTGACGGGAAGAAGACGCTCGATTTCGTCCGCTACCGCAAGTCGAATTGCGGCACCGCCGAATCGAACGACATGGAGCGCAACGAGCGCCAGCAGCAAGTCATCGACCGGATGGTCGGGAAGCTGAAATCGGTCGAAGGCGTGCTCAAGCTCGGTCAAGTGATCGAGTCGGCGGCCGAGAGCGTGCAGACGGATATCCCTTCGGTCCAAATCAAAACGTTCCTGGGGACATATATCGGGATCGACCGCGATAAAATAAACTATATTCATTTGGAAGGAGACTGGCAAAGCCCGTACGTCATCCTGAAAAATGAAGAACTTAAGGCCGCGCAAGCCGCCCTTCGCGACACTTTGCAGGAGAGCCGCCCCTAGGCGGACGAACCGGTACGGGGTCTGTCTATGGTGGCTTGGCCACGGGAATGCTATAATGGGGATAAGCTGCCGCAAGTCCCCATGCCGTCAAGAGATTCAGGAGGATGAAAGTATGGCCGAACCGGTACCTGCTTTGTCGGAGCAACTGCTGCACCATTTTCATCAAGAAAAGCTCGCGCTTCTGAGCACGATTGACGCCGATACCGGAGCGCCCAGTACGAATGCCATTTCCTGGGTGACCGCCGTCTCGCCAAGTCGCGTTCGATTCGCCCTTGATCAACGTTCACGGCTAGTCGGCAATCTGCAAGCGAATCCGAACGCCACACTCACCGTGTTCGCGGACGGCTCGGTCTACGCGGTATCGGGCCAAGCTCAGACCGTGGCGGAGGCGCTGGACGGCGTGCCGTTCAAGCTGGCGTGCCTCGAGGTGCACGTAGACGCGGTGCGCGATGTGATGTTTTATGGAGCGCGCCTCTCCGTCGAGCCGGAATATGAGAAAACATACGACGCGCGCGCGGCTGCCAAGCTCGACAGCCAAGTGTTCGCCGCCATGAAAAAAGCCTAGTTCCGTAGAACTGGGCTTTTTGCGTCTTATGAAGGGTTGTCCATCACTCGGTTTTATTGTTCAGCTTTTGGCGGTCTTCCGTCTCGGCCGGCTTGTTGTACTCCGGCGTAATCGTCTTCGGCAGCTGCGGGGTAATCCGCCCGATGATATCGGCCACTTCCTCCGCGAAGCCGGCGATCGGGCGTCCGCGGGCGATGTCATCCCGCATCTCCTGAATACGTCCGCGAAGCCCCAGGTCGGCAGTGACGAACGCATGTACGCCATAGGGATCTTTGCGCAGCGCTTCCGCTACGGAATATTTGATGACGTCCACTCTGGAGCGATCCAGAGTCGGGTCGACATCGATCCCGACGATGGCCGTATTGCCGAGGACGACGCATTTGGCGCCATGCACTTGCGGAATGCTGGCCGCTAGCTTCTCCAGACGGTCTCTTACTTCGGTTTTGTTCGTGATTTGCGGCTTATCGGGAACGGTCTGCTGCACCTTGACGTTGCGTCCCGTGTCCGGACCATTATTCCCCCAATCCTCCGCCGGGGCCGCGCCTTTGTTCTTGGAGCAGCCGGCCAGCAGGGAGACCATTAGTACCATGACAATCCAATATCGCATTCTAATCGCACTCCTCATCTTGTTCCTGATTCTCATTCGTTAGTTTGGCCGCAGGCAGTTGCAAATATGTACAATCGCTGACACCAAGCCGGGGAGGAATCTCAAATGAGAAAAATTTACGTATTGGATACCAATGTGCTGCTCCAAGATCCGAACGCTATTTTTGCCTTTGAGGACAATGAGGTGATCATCCCTGCGATCGTGTTGGAAGAAATCGACTCGAAGAAGCGGAACGCCGACGAAATCGGCCGGAACGCGCGCTATGTCTCCAGGCTGCTCGACGGGTTGCGGGCAAAGGGAAGGCTGTACGACGGCATCGAATTGGATTCCGGCGGCCGCTTGAAGGTGGAGCTGAACCATCGCAGCTTCATGAAGATGCAAGAGGTATTCGGCGAAATTACAAGCGATAACCGAATTCTCGCTGTCGCCTTGAATTATCATGTGGAAGAGCAGCACAAGGATTCACCGCGGCCGGTCACGCTCGTGAGCAAGGATACGCTCGTCCGGATCAAGGCGGATGTGCTCGGCTTGAACGCGGAAGATTATTTGACCGACCGTATCGTAACGTTGAACGAAATGTACCCGGGGTATTTGACGCTCCATGTGCATCCGGGGATTATCGATACGTTTTACAACGCCCGCTTCCTGCCGGTGTCCAGCCTGAACTTGAGCTATGAGCTTCACCCCCATGAATTCGTCATCATGAAGGATGAGCTCGGCACGTCGAAGTCCGCGCTCTTGAAGGTTAGCGCCGACAAGAAGAAGCTGGAGCCGCTCTACCTAAGCAACGAGCCGATCTGGGGCATCGGGGCGCGCAACGTCCAGCAGCGTATGGCGCTCGAGCTGCTGCTGAACGACGACATTCCGCTCGTGACACTGACCGGGAAGGCCGGTACGGGCAAAACGTTGCTCACGCTGGCGGCAGGACTTATGAAGATCGAGGACGAACATAAATACAAGAAGCTGCTGATCGCGAGACCGGTCGTGCCGATGGGCAAAGATATCGGCTATTTGCCGGGCGAGAAGGATGAGAAGCTCCGTCCTTGGATGCAGCCGATCTACGACAACCTGGAGTTTCTGTTCGATACGAAGAAGCCGGGCGATATCGAGAAGATCCTGGCGGGGATGGGCAGCATCCAGGTCGAGGCGCTCACGTACATTCGCGGACGCTCGATTCCGGGGCAGTTCATCATCATTGACGAAGCCCAGAACTTGTCGAAGCACGAGGTGAAGACGATCGTCTCCCGGGTGGGCGAAGGCAGTAAAATCGTGCTGGTCGGCGACCCCGAACAGATCGACCATCCGTACTTGGACTCGTCGAGCAACGGGCTCACTTATGTGGTCGAGCGGTTCAAAAATCAGGCGCTGAGCGGCCACATCAATCTGGAGCGCGGCGAGCGGTCTCATTTGGCTCAGTTGGCGGCGGATTTATTGTAGGGTTACTGAGCCTATCGAAAAATGAAACCGCCGTTCCAAGTGAAAAGTCCGAGCCGTTCCAAGTGAAAAAGGCCCCCCTTTTGCTCAAACATCTTGTTTGAAGCCCCTTTGATTGAAGGAGTACATGTGGTAGGGGCTTCAAGCCAAAACTCGCCGGGGGTCTCTTTTTCACTTTCCACTCCCTCTTTCGAGGAGAAAAGCTTTTCACTTTCCACTCCCTGGTTCAGGGAGAATTGACAGCTCAGCGTGTGGGGGAGAGTAAGGGAGGATATCGACTACAATGTTGTCGACGCAGAAAAGAACCGAGCTTTTAAAGATGTACAAAGAGCACATTCAGAATCAAATGCTCCCGTTCTGGCGGAGAGCGGTGGATGAGAGGCACGGAGGGGTGTTCACGTGCTATTCGAATGACGGGCGGACCCAGGTGAACCGGAACAAGTATACGTGGTCGCAGGGCAGGTATGTCTGGCTCTGGTCGCGTCTCGCGGCATGTTGCCGGGAGGGCCTGCTCGACGGAGACGCGGACGTCTTCTTGCGTCAGGCCGGGCAAGCGGTCCGGTTCCTCCGCGATCATGCGGTGCTGGATAACGGCAACTGCGCGTTCCTGCTGACGGAAGAGGGCGTGCCCTTAGAGCCGGTTCCGGGGCAAGGCTACGACACGAGCTTCTTCGCCGATTGCTTCGTCGTGATGGGCGCGAGCGAATACGCCCGCGTGAGCGGGGACGGGGACACGCTGGCCTGGGCGCTCGAGCGCTACGACTCGATCGAGCGGCGGCTCGCGACGAACACACAGCGCAGCGAGCCGTATCCGATCCCGGCCGGTCTTACCGCCCATAGCGTGCCGATGATCATGCTGAACGTCGCGCAGGAGCTCGCCGCGGCGCTCGAAGCCGCGGGCCACGCCCGCGCGCAGGAAGTGCGCCAGGCGGCGGTCGCACGCTTGGACACGATCCTCACCCGGTTCGTCCAGCCAGACGGAACCGTGGCGGAGCTGATCGCGACCGACGAGCGGCTCGCGGATACGGTCATGGCCCGCCACCTGAATCCGGGCCATACGATCGAATGCATGTGGTTCGCCATGACGGAGGCGAACCGGATCGGCGGCCGGATGGAGGCGATCCGGCAGACGGTGCGGGTGACGAAGCGGGCGTTCGAGCTCGGCTGGGACGCGGAGCACGGCGGGCTGCTCCACTATGTCGACCGCGACGGAGGCCCGCCGCAGGGGCGCGAGATCGGCGACGGGTTCGAGCGTAACATCGTCGAGACGTGGGACACGAAGCTGTGGTGGGCGCATTCGGAAGCGCTCTACACGCTGCTGCTCGGCTACGAGCTGACCGGGGACGACGAGCTGCTTGAGCTATACGAGCGTACGCATGCCTATACGTTCGACACGTTCCCGAATCCGGACCGGGAGGTGGGCGAGTGGATCCAGATCCGGGACCGGGCCGGTGTGCCGCTCACGAAGGTTGTCGCGCTGCCGGTGAAGGATCCGTATCACATCCTGCGCAATTGCATCCTGATTGTGGAGCTGCTCAGCCGGTAAGCCCGTCATCGTCACTATAAACAGGACAACCCCTCGAGGGCCATAGGCCTCCGAGGGGTTGTTCTTCGTGTACTTGCGAGGTGCCAGACACTTAGCTGAACTTCGGCAGCCAGCTGCCGTGAGCTTCGATCATGGCGTCGCACATCGCCACGATGTCGTCCATCGACAGCTCAGCCGATGTATGCGGATCCAGCAGGGCGGCGTGGTAGATGTGCTCCTTCTTGAGCGTACGCGCCGCTTCCAGCGTCAACAGCTGCGTGTTGATGTTCGTGCGGTTCAGCGCGGCCAGCTGCGGAGGCAGGTCGCCGACGTATGTCGGCGTAACGCCGTTCGCGTCGACGAAGCAAGGCACTTCGACGCACGCTTCCTTCGGCAAGTTCGTGATCAGGCCGGTGTTCATGACGTTGCCGCCGATCTTGAACGGCACGTTCGTCTCCATCGCCTCCATGATCCGGGATGCGTACTCGTGGGAGCGCTCATGCGTCAAGTTGTTGTTGTTCACGATCTCTTCGCGCATCGTCTTCCAACGCGCAATTTGGTTGATGCAGCGGCGCGGATACTCGTCGAGCGGAATGTTCAGGTTCTCGATCAGCTCCGGGTAGTTCCGCTTGATGAAGTACGGATGGTACTCGGCGTTATGCTCGGACGACTCGGTCACGTAGTAGCCGAACTTGAACATCAGCTCGAAGCGGACCATGTCGCGGTGCTTCTCCTTTTGTTTCTCGAGGGCGCGGCGCTTGATCTCCGGATACAGGTCGACACCGTCCTTCGTCACTTCGAGCAGCCAGGCCATATGGTTGATCCCGGCAATTTTGCTCTTCACGCCGGTCGTATCGATGTCGAGCTGGCGGAACAGGTGGGAGACGCACACCTGCACGCTATGGCACAGCCCTACGGTCTTGATGCCGCCCAGCGTGTTCATGGCGTTCGTCAGAACGGCCATCGGGTTCGTATAGTTCAGGAACCAGGCGTCCGGACACACTTCCTGCATATCGCGCGCGAAATCCAACATGACCGGAATTGTACGCAGGTTGCGGAAGATCCCGCCGATTCCGATCGTATCGGCGATCGTCTGACGCAGGCCGAATTTCTTCGGGATCTCAAAGTCCGTAATCGTACACGGATCGTAGCCGCCGACTTGAATGGCGTTGATGACGTACTTGGCGCCGCGGAGCGCTTCCTTGCGATCGGAATAAGCTTTGATTTGGCATTTGCTGCCGCTGGTCGCTTGCAGGTTCAGCAGCATTTTCTCGGAATCGGCGAGCCGCTCCGGATCGATGTCGAACAGCGCCAGCTCGAAATCCTGCAGCGCTGGGGTGAGCATCGTATCTCCCAGTACATTTTTCGCGAAGACCGTACTGCCCGCCCCGATAAACGTAATTTTATTCATGCTTTCATCCACTCCCCGTGTATGGTGGTTACGCTCTAACTATAATTCGTTTGGCGATTCCGACATATGGATTTATGCAACGCGCATATGGACAAATGTAGTTTTTTTGCTACGATGGCTATAAGGGTCAGCAGAGAAATAGAAGCGGGGGAACTAGATCAATGAATTCATCCACGTATTCGGTCGTGATCCATCCGTTCCCGGGCCGGGGCGAGCTGGTCGTGTTATTCGCCGGTCATGAACAGACGATGCCGAATCATCAGGTGGGGCCGCAAGTAAGAGACTACTATTTAATCCATCACGTGGTTTCCGGGCGAGGCACATTCCAGTGCCGGGGGAAGCAATATTCGGTAGAGGCGGGGCAAAGCTTCGTCATTTTCCCCGGGGAGCTCATCCGGTATGACTCGGACGCACAGGAGCCTTGGAAGTACCGGTGGATCGCGTTCAAAGGGACGATGGCCAGCCAGCTGCTGAGCGAACTCGGCCTTTCGCCGGAGCATCCCGTAGCGCAGCCCGGTGAGCCGCGGCGGACTTCCGCCCAGCTCCATCGCCTCGAGCAGACGCTTGCACGTGCGGACGCCGGCTGCGATCTCGAGAGCGGGGGGCTGCTGCGTCTCGTGCTCTCCGGCTATGTACGGCAGGAGCGGGCACCCGTTGCCGCCGGCCGTGCGGTTCACAACCCGAGCGACGAGCTCGTCGAGCGGGCGATCCGTTGGTTGACGCTCCAGTATGCTCAGCCGGTCTCGATCCAGCATCTGGCGCAATCGCTCGGGTACCACCGGACGCATCTGACGAAGCTGTTCAAGCAAGCGACCGGCCAGTCCCCGATGCAATATTTGCTCAAAATCCGGATGGACAGGGCGAAGGTGCTCCTGCTGGATGACTTGACGGTGGAGCAGGTTGCTTCCTCGGTAGGCTTTGCGGATTCGCTATATTTCTCCAAACAGTTCAAGCGATGGCACGGCTGTACGCCGTCGGAATACCGGAACGGCACCGGGGACCCGGCGGTCGATCCGCAGATGGATTGTTCTTAAAAACACGTTCAGAGTGGAAGAGAGGTTGAAGGATGGAATCGAATCGTAACGCTAATAGCGGGGTCACCGGACGAAGAGAGCTGCTGTACGCCTTGCTGGGCCGGCTGCCGGATCGGAACCGGCCGATTGGGGTCGATCTTGTTTCGGTAGAGGAACGGCCGTCATGTTATGTAGAGCGGCTAACGCTCGAGCTGAACGGCGAACAGCCGGTGCCCGCTTACTTCCTCCGGCCGAAGCGCGAAGACGGGCCGCATCCGCTCGTCGTCTACCATCATTCCCATGGCGGACGTTATACGGTCGGCAAGGAAGAGCTGTTCGTCGGCGCACCATACTTGCACGCTCCCTATTACGGGGAAGCGTTGACTCGGGAAGGCTATTGTGTCCTGGCGATCGATGCTTGGGGGTTCGGCGAGCGGAGCGGGCGCAAGGAATCTGCGATCTTCAAGGAAATGCTGTGGCACGGACGCTCCATGCTCGGCATGATGCTGTACGACAGCCTGCGGGCGCTAGATTACGCGGCCGGCCGACCAGACGTGGATCCGTCCCGCATCGGGACGATTGGCATGTCCATGGGCAGCACGATGGCGTTCTGGCTGGCGGCGCTCGATCCGAGAGTCCGGGTCACGGTCGACATTTGCTGCATGACCGATTATCAGGCGCTGATCGAGGCCGAGGGACTGGACTTGCACGGCTTGTATTATTACGTCCCGGATTTGTTGACGCATTTCACGACCGCCGACATTCAAGAGCTCATTATTCCTAGGCCGCACCTGTGTCAGGCCGGCGACCGGGATTCGCTCACACCGGCTCCAGGCCTGGATCGGGTCGACCGGCAGGTCAAGGAGGCGTATGCCGCGGCCGGGGTTCCGGAAGCGTGGACGATGAGCCGTTACGACGTAACCCACGAAGAGACCGGCGAGATGCGGGAAGAGACGCTCGCTTATCTTCGCCGGTGGCTGTAGCCCGCCGATCGCATCGGGCTGGGTCAGCCCTCCGCGTCAACAGGTTCGATTGCGCACTCGTAGGCTCGCGCGATGCCGCGCATCAGGTCGAGGAGCGACGCATCCACGGCGTACAGGGTGCCAGAGACGTCTTCCGCTTCGATGCGGGCGATCAGGTGCTCGTCCATCTGCAGCAGCGCCGCTTGCCGCGACGCCGGGTCGGCCGTCTTACCTACGAGACGGAACAGAGCGGTTAGATGGGCGAACAAGTACCTTCGGCCCCCGCGGCTCTCGAAGCCGTAGTCCGGGAACGCCGGCGTCACTTCGGCTTGCTGCGGCAGCTCCAGCAGCAGGAGCTCGTCATACTCGATCCGATATTCTTCGAGCAGCGCCTTTACGGCGTCGGCCCCCGTCTCATCGGCCGCGATCAGCGTCTCTTTGTCCCGGTCGTAGAGGGGGACGCTGGCCAGCGCCTTGACCAATTGCGCGTAGTAACCCGGGCGCTTGCCGTCCGGCAGGCGCATATCGATTGCATATTTTCGCATAAGCTCCTCCATGGTGAACATGATGTAAGAGATCTCCCGATCATCTTACCATAATTAAGGGTTCCCGAATGGGGCGAAATCCTATATCATAGACTTAACAGCCTGAGACTTTGGTACTAGACGGCACGAAGGAGGCGAATCGATTGCACGGCAAACGGCTATGGGTGCTTGCTACGATGGTAGGTCTTTCGATGCTTCTAGTGTTCGGGGTTGGAAACGTATTCAATGACGCCATGTTCGTTACCGATCCGAAACCGAACCGCCACCCCGCCGAGCCGGTTCCGGAGCCCCTGGCAGGCACCAAAGAAATTACGATCCAGGTGGCGATGGACGCGGACGAATACGCCGTTCTGAACCAGCTGAAGCAACAGTACCAGTCGATTCATGCCGAGCTCAGCCTCAAACTGGACTTGGTGTCGCCGTCCGCCGCTTACGCGAGCTGGAAGAAGGCGGCCCAGCTCGGCGAATCCGCCGACGTGCTTCTCTTGGACAACCGCTGGGTGACGGAGTTCGCGGCGCTTGGCTACTTGACCCCGGTCGACTCACTGTTGACGAGTGATCAAATGTCTCAGCAGCTCCAGCCTATGGTGAACCAAGTGAAGTGGAACGGGTATACGTGGGGCGTTCCGAAGGATCTCGACCTCCCGGTCGTCGTGTATAGCGCGAAGCGGCTGCAGGAGCTCGGTACGGACAAGCCTCCGGCCCAGAGCGAGGAATTGCTCTCTCTACATACGGCGTCCATGAAGTTGAATGACGGGAAGCTCGGATTATACGCCGATCTCGAGGATCCCGATTCCATAGTAGCCCTAACCCAGGCGTTCGGAGGGGCAAAGGCGCAGGGGAAGGCCGGTCTGGTCAAGCTAACCGAGCCAGCTGCCGTCAAGGCGCTCGAGTCGCTGTTCCCGGACGCGAACGGAACCGGCAGCTTGTTCCCCCTGAGCGGCAGCCCTTCCTGGAAGCCATGGGAGCGCCTGCAGCAGGGTACGATGCTCGGCATGCTGACGACGCTGTCGGCGTACAAGCAGCATGCGGCGGACGGGCTCGTCCTGTCCGCCCTCCCTCTGCCCAAAGGGGAGGCGGTCTGGAAGAGCGGCTGGCTCGCCGGCCGCAGCTTCGTAATCACCTCGCACACCCGTTATCCGAAGGAAGCGTTCGAGTTGATCCGGGAGCTGACGAACGCAGCCTCTAGCGTCAAGTTCTGGAACGAGGGCCATCGGCTGCCCACCGTTATGAACAGCTATGCGATCGGGGGCATCCGGAACGATGCGGCCGTCCAGCTCGTGACCCCATTCCTCGACAAGGAAGAAGGCGCGCCGCTCCCGCCGCTCCAGAACCGGCAGCTTTTGCTGCTTGAGGAGGGGCTGCAGAAGCTGCGCAGGGGCGAGCTCGCCTGGAAGGCGATGCTGGAGCAAACGATGCAGCTATGGGACAAAGGGGACCCCGGCGCCGTCACTGCGCCCGCAGGTCCCCCTCGTTCAAGCTAGAAGCTCATTTTGAGCGTCACGGAAAGCGTCCGGTTTTTGACCGTCAGATCGGTCGCTTGTAGAAATGAAGCCAGCTTACTCGGATAAAAGCTTAAATCGCTGCCCGACTCAAGTGTCTGCATCGTAGAGGGAGGCAGCTTGTAGCCGTTGTACACGATCTCGCGGATATGGAACCGGATCGCATTCTTCGGCTTCGTCTCCAATTCGTACGCGCCGGTGATCGACACCGAGACGTCTCCCTCCCGGCCGCTCGCGGTCAGCGTACCGTCGCCGAAGGAGAAGTTCAGTTGCTGAAGCGTCGGGCTGCGGGCGTGGATGAACGCGTTCAGCTCGCTGTCGCGGATTTGGAACGTGTAGGTGAACCCTTTGATCGTAAGCGAACTCGGCGTGCTGGCGACGAGCTCCGGCAGCTTCTGCATCGTCTCCGACAGCGCCTTGAAATATTGCTTGAACAGCGGGAGTCCCTTGGTCTCCCAGCTCTGATTCAGCTCGCTCATCTGCCGGGCGAGCTCTTCCTTCTGCGGCAGCTGCGCCAGCTTGCGCGCCACTTCCTCCTGCAGCGCCGTCATCGTCCGGCGCTGGTCTTCGTAGCGGGTGCGCGTCGAGCGCAGCTCGAGCTCCGCCTGCTCGAGACCGGCGCTCACCTCGGCTTTCTCCCGGTGAGCGGCGGTGTATTGCGACAGCGCGGCGCGGTCGCGCTCGGCAATCAGCTTCAGCTGCTCGAAGACGTAGAGAGCGTCCTTCCAAGTTCGTGCGGAGAGGAGCGCCATCCAGGAGGGCATCCGATCGCCGGTGTATGTTGTCTGCAGCAGCCGCTTGACCCGATCGTTCTGGGTCTCGATCCTGGCGGACAGCTCGGCGAGACTCCGCTCGGCGTCGGCCATTTGCGCCACGAGGCCTCGTTCCTTCTCGTTCAACCGGTCGATCTCCCGGTCCAATTCATGCAGCGTGAGTCCTTTCTCCAGCAGCGCTTGCGTCTCGTCCTTCGCCTGGTTCGTTTCCGCCGCGGCGGGGC
Source organism: Paenibacillus sp. HJGM_3 (assembly GCF_045062745.1). Lineage (NCBI taxonomy): Bacteria > Bacillati > Bacillota > Bacilli > Caryophanales > Paenibacillaceae > Paenibacillus > Paenibacillus sp. HJGM_3. The sequence goes on along the minus strand of NZ_JBJGED010000008.1, from coordinate 102,401 downwards.
TGCCGGGAAGAAACGCAGGGCTGCCGAGTAAAAAGACGGCAAGGATCAGTCGAAACCATGTCCCCATCGTTTGTCCCACGTCCTCTCCGTACTTAATGTATCGAAGCGGACGGGGAAACATGCCTAGAAATCATCCCAAAGGGCCGTACAACTCACGAAGGCCGACTTCACTTCACCGGAGCCTTGGCCGGGGAGCCGAACAGGTTCAGCAGCTGATCGAGCGGCTTCGCTTGGGCGGGCACGTCTTGGGTGAAGACGGGCGTCTCATTCCGATGCCCCCACTTGTTGGTGAGCTGCAGCGACTGAACCGGTCCCGATTGGCCGGCCTCCTCCAGCACATAGCTCAGATCGAGCGCGAGCTCCTGCACGAAACCGTCCGGGCCGACCGCGAGCCGGATACGGCCCGGCGGCTGGACCTTCACCTGCTTCCGGCTAAGCGATGCCTTAAGCGCATCGGCTTGGGGCGCAGGAAGCAGTCCGCTATCCTGCAGCCGAGCCGCTCCTTCGGTCAAGCTGCGCTGCAGCGCATCCGAGATCGCCTTGACGTTCGAATCGACGAAGGCCACGGTGTACCAGGCCTTCACGCCGGCGGCAGACTCCGCGGACGTCGGGGCCTCGGACTTGAACCATTTGGCGTCAATACCCTGGATGAGCGTCTCCGCCAGCTTGGCGAACGATTGCGACGACTGGGCCAGTCCCGATGCTTGGCGGCTTACATCCATCGACAAGTATTCGTTTTTCGGGTTCAAATATGGTATCTGCAAGTACAATTTGTTATCCTTGAGCAGAATGGGCATTTCCGGCAACGGGGCTCCGGCCTTTGGGGCAATGTTCAGCTTCGCCTCGAGCCGGGGCGGGGAGACGGCCGCGGTACCCGTCCAGCCAAGAGTGGACGTGGCGAGCGAGCCGATCAACGCACCGGTCAGCGGATTGCCCGGGGCGATGGCGAACGTCTCGCCGAGCTGCAGCGTCGCGCGGCCTTCGAACGTATAGCTTTGCAGGCCGGCTTGCTGCCGGAGCGCCTGAAGCGCCTCTTCCTTCGCCTGTTTGCCGTCGCGATCCGTGCACCCGGCCAGTCCGACGAATGCGAGCAAAGCAAGGGTGCCTGCTGCTGCGGCGGTCAGCCAGCGAATGAATGGGGATCGTTTCATCGCAGTCAAGTCTCCCTCCTGGTAGAATGAATATTTTACATTATAAGTGGAAGTGGAATGCCGATGCAAAATAACACCGAAAGCAAAAGCAAGCTTATCCGGTTGATCGAGGGTAGTCCGGACCGCCAAATCTCCTTCAAATCCTATATGGCGTATTGCTTGTACGACGAACAATACGGCTACTATCATCGCTCTACGGTCAAGATCGGCAAAGATGGGGACTTCTACACCAGCTCTTCCGTGGGACCGATGATGGGGCGGACGCTCGCGGCGGCGATCCGAAAGCTGCTGCAGCAAGAAGGCTGGGCGGACGGCCCGTGGCAGATCGCGGAGTGGGGCGGCGGGAACGGCCGGCTCGCCCTGCATATGCTGGACTGCTTGCGGCAGGAAGCTCCGGCTCCGTATGCCCGTCTGACATACACGCTCGTGGAGCGAAGTCCTTATCATCGCACCCTGCAGCAGGATGCGCTTCGCAAGCATGAGCGCGTCCGATTCCGGACCCCGGAGGAATGGCTCGCCGAGTCGTCTGCGATTCCTACTATCGTATGCTCGAACGAGCTGTTGGATGCGTTCCCGGTCCATCGGCTCCGTTATGCCCAAGGCCGTTTCGAGGAGCTATTCGTCCGTTGGGACCCGAGCCGCGAGCGGCTGGAGGAGGTGTACGCGCCGATCACGGAGCGGCAACTGCTCGACGCCATACGCGCCTACGGATTGCCCGAGCGCGAAGGCCAGCTGTTCGAGCTGAACACGGACGCTGCCTCATGGATTCGTTCGGTTGCGGAGCGCTTGAACCCCGGGGGCCTTATCACGATCGATTACGGCGATACGGCGGATGAGCTGTACGGCCCTCACCGGATGCGAGGGACGCTCATGTGCTATCGCAAGCATCAAGCCCACGACGACCCGTACGTCCACATCGGCGAACAGGATATGACCGCTCATGTGAACTTCTCTGCGTGCATTCAGGCGGGAATCGAAGCCGGGCTGACCCAGTGGACGCTCCAGACGCAGCGAGCCTTCCTGGTCGAGAACGGAATCCTGGATCAGCTGCAGGCGCATGACGGACGCGATCCGTTCAGCCCCGAAGCGCGCGCGAACCGGGCCATCCGCCAGCTGCTGCTGAGCGATCAGATGAGCGAGCTGTTCAAAGTTTTGATCCAATTCCCCACAAAGTGAAGCGCACCTTCGAAGCATATTCCAAGTACTTTGCGGGGGGCCCCGAGACTTTTACAAAAATAAAAGGTGAGACGCGGGCTGACGGACAGCCGGGCGTTTCACCTTTTTCCTCGTGTGTCGAACAGGACTGAGTTATACGGACATTTGGAAGAACGACCAATACGTGAATCCTGTGAAGGACAGGATCAAGTATCCCCAGAAAATCAATATGTAGGCGCGTTCGGACAAGTTCATATAGCCCAAAATTACGAAAGCTGCGGTCTGGAAGAAGAACAGCAGCGCCATCTCCTGCATGCCGCCGGCCAAAGCCATGAGCCCGATCGCAAGCGTCCAAAACCCCAACACTCTGAACATGCGTGCCACGATGTAATCCCCCTCTCTGTCGCAACGGTCGAACATAACTATTGCCATTATACCGTTCCGACTTGTACGTGTAAACTGCGAAGCGTGACGAAATATCAAACTTTTTAGTTAGTCTCTCCATTTTGGGGATGAGCATGTATGAGCGTCAAAAAAAATGGTAATACCAAATAGTATCAAATAGATTCTATGAACTCTACTATGGGCATAGAGATAAAACAGTGGCAACTTTATAAGTTTGTTGGGAGGTTGTAGGCATGACAGCAATCAGACAGGATGCCTGGAGTGAAGAAGACGATCTAATTTTGGCCGAAGTCACGCTGCGCCATATACGGGAAGGCAGTACTCAGCTAGCGGCTTTCGAAGAAGTCGGAGACAAGATCGGGAGGACGTCGGCGGCTTGCGGTTTCAGGTGGAACAGCTGCGTACGCAAAAAATACGAAGCGGCCATCTCGATCGCCAAAGCCCAGCGTCAAAAGAGAAGCCAGTATAAAAAACATGCGGGCGGTGCGAACGTCGCCGCGATCGCAACGCTCGAAACGGCCGATGCGGTTCACGCTTACAAGAGCGACGCGTTAACCGAAGAATCGATCTCCATCGACGCCGTAATCCGGTTTTTGCGTCAATGGAAAGGAACCTATCAAGACATGACGCGTCAAATCAAGACACTGGAGAAAGACCTTCGCGAGAAAGAGGAGGAGCTGGATGACCTCCGCCGGGAGAAGGAGAAGCTGAACCGGGAAATGAGCGAGGTGCAGACCGACTACCGCGTCGTGAATGACGACTACAAGGCGCTTATCCAAATTATGGACCGAGCTAGAAAGCTGGCCTTTTTAGTAGAAGAAGAGGACGAGCAAAAGCCGCGCTTCAAGATGGACGCGAACGGCAATCTGGAACGGATCGAATAGCGGTACGAGAAGATCCCGGCCTGGACAGGCACGAGGATCTTTTTTTGCTTATTGGGGTCCCCGCAAAGGGGCTCCGCCGGGACTAAGCTTCGAAGCCTAACGTCACTTTGTGGGGTTACTTGTGCTATCATGGGGAAAATGGTAATCGGCAGGAGGCAACAATGAACATTTGGGTTGTAGGAGCAGGGTCGATCGGCATGCTGCTGGCTGCGAAGCTCGCGCTCGCGGGCCAGGCGGTCCGGGTCGTCACCCATTCGGAGGAGCAGGCTCGGGCGATCATGGACGAGGGGCTGCGGCTGGTCGAAGGCGACAATGAATATGTGGCCCGGCCTGAAGCCATCGCGTTCCGGCAACTGAAGCGGCTTGCTCCCGCAGCGGCACAAGCGCCGGACTGGCTCCTGCTTACCGTGAAGCAGCAGCATCTAACCGACGAGCTGATGACGGTCCTGGGCAAGTGGTGCGCCCGTGGGACCCGGCTGCTCGCCTGGCAGAACGGGATCGGGCACGTCGAGCGACTAGCGGACCATATCCCGGCCTCCCGGCTGGATACCGCGGTGACGACGGAGGGAGCCCGTAAGAACTCCCTGAACGAGATCCATCACACCGGCTTCGGCATGACTCGCATCGGATGCGCGATCGAGCCGGGGGAGGCGGAAGAGCGGCAGGGGACGGAGCAGCGGCAAAAAAAGCTGATCTCCGCGCTGCATATGGCAGGATTCGAGGTTTCCTTGTCGAACAACATGAGGGAGATAGCTTGGAACAAATTGCTAGTGAATGCCGTCATCAATCCGCTGACCGCGTTGCTTCAAGTGCCGAACGGCCGCCTGCTCGAGCTGGAGCCTTTAATGCCGCTGATGCGTTCCCTCTATGAAGAGGGAGTGGAGGCGGCGCATGCGGAGAACGTTCGTCTGCAAGAAGACTTGTGGGAGCAAGTACTCGAAGTGTGCCGCAGAACGGCGAACAACGCTTCTTCGATGCTGCAGGACGTCACCGCCGGCCGTCCGACCGAGATCGACTGGGTCAACGGCGCGCTGTTGCAGGCCGCACGGAAGCACGGGCTTACGTTGATGGCGAACAGCACGATGTACCGGCTCATTAAGTCGATTGAGGCCAAGCAGCGGCAGTCGGGCGAATAACGCCGGGGCATTCTCACTGGCATGACGAAAGCGGTGACTCGACCTGAATGCGTTTACGAATTTTTGGATCCATTTATATGCCATCACCGCGATCGTACCGTTTCTGTGGTTTTTCGTGCTCTGGCTGATCGTGTATTTGTGGTTCAAGGACAGCCGGAAAGCGACCAAATTGGCGATGGATGTAACGACGTTTTTACTGATCGGGTCCGTGTCTTCCATGTATCATACGATTTTTCATAACACGTTTGGCTTCTATATGATCCTGCTGTTTTTCTTGATCGGCTATGGATTGATCGGGAATTATCAGTATCGGCTGCGCGGCAAGATCAATCATTTGAAAATCGTCAGGCTGCTGTGGAGGCTTGGATTCCTGTTGCTAAGCGCGGTGTATTTCCTGCTCATGATTATCGGCTTCATCGTGAAGCTGAACGACGTCTAATCCATTCATTCGAGAGGGGATGCTGGAATGTCAATCCATAATATGATGGAAGAAATCGTGAGAAACTGTTTAAGGGATTTGATCGCGCATAATCCTGAGTTAGCGTCGCTCGAGGAACGGCATATCAACGACATTATGGCGCTCGCCTTGAATAAGCTCCCGCCCAAATACGTCTCCACGCAGCGGGGCGAGATGTTCGCCAAGACGCAGCTCCGCGCGCAAGTGGAGACGGATGTGTACCGCGAGCTGACCCACGCGATTGAACGGGTAAGAACGACGGAATAAACTGAAAGCGTTTCGAGGGAGCCGGAAGGCTCCCTTTTCGATAACACCAGAATTTATATGTTTTGAGCGTAAGCTCAAGAATTCTGGTGTTGCAAGAAAAGCTACCACTAAAGCACGAATGCACATCCTCGAAAGGCTTCGATCAGAAGCTTTTCTAATTTGTTCCGACTTGCTCCTAGAGGCATCCGCAACCCAATATTGTGCATATTTTTGTAAATTAAATCAAATGATAAGCAATAAGATCAATATTTTCCCCCTAATTGATCAATATTGTACGTGTATTTTTGAAAGTCGACGCGCTATATTAAGTTTCGTATGGCGAAAGATTAGAGAGAAATAAAATTTCATACTAAGGAGGAAAGGCCATGTTTAAGGGGTTCAACAAAAGTGTAATCGTTTTCATGAGCATCGTCTTGCTTATGGGAATGGTTCTGGCCGCCTGCGGCAACGACGGCAAGAGCAGCGGTGCCGGCGGCGATCAAGTGTTTCGTATGATTTTGGGTTCTGAGCCGCCATCTCTCGACCCGGGTCTTGCGCAAGACAATAACTCTTCGACGGTGCTTCGCCCGATCTATGATGGATTGACGAGGAAGGACGAGAACGGGGAAGTCAAAGGGGCCGCCGCCGAGAAATGGGAAGTTTCGAAGGACGGTCTGAAATACACGTTCAACCTTCGGAAAGACGCTAAGTGGTCGAACGGCGATCCTGTAAAAGCCAGCGACTTCGTCTTCGCCTGGAAGCGCGCCCTGGATCCTGCATTCGCAGCTCCATATGCGTACCAGCTGTACTACATCAAGAACGCGGAAGAGTACAACACGAAGAAAATTACGGACGCGAACCAAATCGGCGTTAAAGCCGTTGACGATTATACGCTGGAAGTCGAGTTGAAAGCTCCGACTCCTTACTTCGACAGTCTGGTATCGTTCTACACATACTTCCCTCTGAACGAGAAGCATGTGAAAGCGACGCCTAAGTTCGCCGCTGAGGCTAACACGATGGTGACGAACGGCGCCTTCACGATCAAAGAGTGGAAGCACAACGACTCCATTACACTCGCGAAAAACGAAAGCTACTACGGGGCCAAAGACATCAAGCTGGCTACCGTGAATATGAAAATTTTGAACGACGCCAATACGCAATTGCAAATGTACAACTCCGGCGAGATCGACTGGGTCGGCCGTCCGGTTGGGGAAATTCCGGTAGATAAGCTGCCTTCCTTGAAAGCCGACAAAAACTTCGGTCTTCAAGTGAAAGGGATCGCCTCGTCGTACTATTATGAATTCAACACGAAGCAAGCTCCGTTCGACAACGCCAAGATCCGCAAGGCGTTCGCAATGGCGATCGACCGCAAGTCGATTGTAGAGAAAGTAACGCTCGGCGATCAAATTCCGGCATTCGGCTTCGTGCCTCCGGGGATCAAGGGCGAGAAGAAAACGTTCCGCGAAGAAGTGAAAGACGACTACTTCAAGGAAGACGTAAACGAAGCTAAGAAATTGCTCGAAGAAGGCTTGAAAGAAAAAGGTTTGACCAAGCTGCCTCAAGTAACCTTGATCTACAACACCAGCGAAGCGCACAAGAAAATCGCCGAAGCGGTCGTAGACATGTGGAAGAAAAACCTGGGCGCGGACATCAAGCTGGAAAACCAAGAGTTCGGTGTGTACATCAAGAACCGTCAAACCGGCAACTTCCAGATCGCTCGCGCAGGTTGGGGAGCGGACTACAACGATCCGATGACTTACATTGACCTGCTCATGACAGGCGGCGGCAACAACAATTCGAAATATTCCAACGCTGAGTATGACAAGCTTGTGAAGGAAGCTCAGACTACTCAAGACGACAAGAAGCGTATGGAAGCGATGGCGAAAGCCGAGAAGCTGATGGTCAGCGAAATGCCGATTATTCCAGTGTACTACTACACGGGAATCTGGGCGCAAAAACCGTACGTGAAGAACGTATTTATCGACTACAAGGGCGATATCGACTTCACCAAAGGCTACATCGAAAAGAAATAAAGCCAATAGGTGAGAACAATCGGTTCGGGGTATAGGAAAGCTGTATACCCCGAGCTTTTTTTCATGTAAAACGGTGATGCACTAAAGCGGTTACCGGTACTTAAGCTGGGAAATGATACAATTGGACACGAAATAGTCTACTTGTTTACAATAAAAATAGTTATGTTAACTTTGGATTGAAGACGTAGGAGGTGCCGCGGTGGTTCGCTATGTTCTGCGAAAACTGCTCCTTGTATTAATATCTTTGTTCATATTGGCAACGGCCACCTTCTTCCTGATGAAGGCGATCCCCGGCGATCCTTTCATGTCCGAGAAAATGCCGTCTCCTGAGATATTGGCCAACCTGAAGGCCTACTACGGCTTGGATAAGCCGGTTATGGTTCAATACTGGAATTACATCAAGTCTATCGCTACGCTCGACCTCGGCGTCTCGATGAAATGGCAAGGCCGCACCGTCAACGGCATCGTCGAAGGGTCCTTCGGCAATTCGCTGCGCCTTGGTCTGTGCGCCATTATCGTCTCGGTATGTGTAGGCGTGACGCTTGGGACAATCGCGGCCCTGCGCCATCGCCGCCTGATGGACAACCTGGCGATGATTATCGCGGTGCTGGGCGTTGCGGTGCCTAGCTTCGTCATGGCGACGCTCCTGCAGTTCGTCTTCGCGAGCAAGCTGCATCTATTCGACGTAGCGGGGCTGAACGATCCGTCCGACTACGTGCTGCCTTCGCTTGCCCTGGCCTTCTCGCCGATCGCCTTCATCGCCCGTCTCACGCGCTCCAACATGCTGGAAGTGATGAGCTCCGATTACATCAAGACGGCGAAGGCCAAAGGGTTGAGCGGAACCGCAATCACCATCAAGCATGCGCTGCGCAATGCGATTCTGCCTGTCGTTACTTATCTGGGCCCGCTCACTACCGGGGTTATTACCGGTTCCGTCGTTATTGAGAAAATTTTCGGCATTCCGGGACTCGGCAAGCACTTCGTGGAGAGCGTGTCGAACCGGGACTATACGCTGATCATGGGACTCACGCTCTTCTACGGGGCGATCCTGATGGCGGCGCGCTTCCTGACGGACGTCGCTTACGTATTAGTCGACCCGCGCATTAAACTGACCGGCGGAAAGGAGAAGGCATAATGGCAGATTATACGGTTGAACACGGCGCAGGCGACCTGAAGCCGGAGCAGTTCCGCAAGCTGGACCGCAAAGAGAAGGCTGGAGACAAAATCGTCCGGCCGAGCCTGTCGTCGTGGCAGGACGCGTGGAGACGGCTCAGAGCGAACCGGCTCGCTATGGTCGGTCTGGTAATCCTCATCCTGCTCAGCTTCATGGCGATCTTCGGCCAGATGATGACGCCGCACGACTATGCGACGAACAATCTGGATCAGACGAACCTGCCGCCTTCCTCCGAGCACTGGTTCGGTACCGACGACCTGGGACGCGACATGTTCGCCCGCACATGGATGGGGGCTTCGATCTCGCTGCGCGTCGGTCTGTTCGCGGCGCTCATCGACCTGCTGATCGGCGTGCTGTACGGCGGCATCATGGGGTATTTCGGCGGTCGCGTGGACGAAGTGATGAGCCGCTTCTCCGAAGTGCTGTACTCCATTCCGCATATGCTCATCGTCATTCTCATGGTCGTCGTGTTCGAGCCGAGTATGACGACGATTATTTTGGCGCTGACGATCACCGGATGGATCAATATGTCCTGGATCGTCCGCGGTCAGATTATGCAGCTGAAGAACCAGGAGTACGCGCTCGCTTCCCGCTCGCTCGGGGCCAGCATGCCGCGTATCCTGTTCCGCCATCTGATCCCGAACGCATCCGGCCCGATCATCGTTACCTTGACGCTGACCGTGCCGTCGGCGATTTTCTCCGAAGCGTTCCTGAGTTTCCTGGGCCTCGGCGTCAGCTCGCCTGCCGCCTCTTGGGGTACGATGATTTCGGACGCCATCTCCGCGTGGGACGTCTATCCTTGGCGGATGATCTTCCCTGCGGGTTTGATCAGTTTGACCATGTTTGCCTTTAACGTATTCGGGGACGGCTTGCGCGACGCATTCGACCCGAAGATGAAAAAATAAGCTCGGCACGAAACTGGGAAGGAGGAAGCTGCTATGGACAAAATTTTGGACGTACAAGATTTGAAGGTGTCGTTCCGCGTGTACGGCGGCGAAGTCAAAGCCGTGCGCGGCGTCAGCTTTCATGTGAATAAAGGGGAAGCCGTAGCCATTGTCGGTGAATCCGGTTGCGGCAAGAGCGTGACCGCCCAATCGATCATGCGCCTCATTCCGTCCCCGCCCAGCATGATCCAAGGCGGTTCCGTCAACTTTATGGGCCAGGACCTGCTGAAGAAGACGGAGAAGGAGATGCAGGCGATTCGCGGGAAAGACATCGGCATGATTTTCCAGGATCCGATGACCTCGCTCAACCCGACGATGACGGTCGGCAAGCAAATTTCCGAAGGGCTGATCAAGCACCAAAACATGTCGAAGGCGGAAGCGACGAAGCGGGCCATCGAGATGCTCGGTCTCGTCGGCATTCCGAATCCGCAGGAGCGCGTGAAGCAGTACCCGCACGAATTCTCCGGCGGCATGCGGCAACGGGTGATGATCGCCATTGCTCTGGCGTGCAACCCGTCCCTGTTGATCGCGGACGAACCGACGACGGCACTCGACGTGACGATCCAGGCGCAAATTCTTCGTCTGATGAAGGATTTGCAAAAAAACCTGGGCACCTCGATCATTCTGATCACCCATGACTTGGGCGTCGTGGCGGACATGTGCGATCGCGTCATCGTCATGTATGCGGGGAAAGTGGTGGAGAGCGGCACGAAGATGGAGATCTTCAAAAATCCGAAGCACCCGTACACCCGGGGCTTACTCCGTTCCGTGCCCCGTCTGGACCAGAAGAAGGACGAGCCGCTTATTCCGATTCTCGGGACACCGCCCGATCTGATCAAGCCGCCGGCCGGCTGCGCCTTCTGCGCACGCTGTGATGAAGCGATGGAGATTTGCCTGAACAATGATCCGAATGAGACTCGGTTCAGCGAGTCGCATACGGCGCGTTGCTGGATGGCGCATCCGCTCGCCCATCAGGAGGTGGCCAAATGAGCAGCAATCTGATCGAAGTCCGCAACTTGAAAAAATTTTTCAACATCGGCAAAGGCCAAACGCTGAAAGCCGTTAACGATATTAATCTCGATATCAAGCAAGGCGAGACGCTCGGGGTCGTAGGCGAGTCCGGCTGCGGGAAGTCGACGGCCGGCCGCACGATCTTGCGGCTGTACGAGCCGACGGCCGGTTCGGTTACATTCGGCGGCACGGACATCTACAAGCTGTCCGGCTCCAAGATGAAGGCGCTGCGCCGCGAGATGCAGATGATCTTCCAGGACCCGTATGCGTCGCTCAACCCACGGATGACGATCTCCGATATTATCGGGGAGGCGCTCGACGTGCACAAGCTCGTCGGCAGCAAAGCCGAGCGCAAGAAGCGCGTCGAGGAGCTGCTCGACCTCGTCGGGCTGAACCCGGATCACGCAACCCGGTACCCCCACGAATTCTCGGGCGGTCAGCGCCAGCGGATCGGGATTGCCCGTGCGCTGGCGGTCGACCCGAAATTCATCATCTGCGACGAGCCGATCTCGGCCCTCGACGTCTCGATTCAGGCGCAAGTCGTGAATCTGCTGCAAGAGCTGCAGGACAAGATGGGACTCACGTACTTGTTCATCGCCCATGACTTGTCGATGGTGAAGCACATCAGCGACCGCGTCGCGGTCATGTATCTCGGCAAAGTGGTGGAGCTGGCCGAGAGCAGTGAATTGTACGCGAACCCGACACACCCTTACACGAAGGCGCTGCTGTCGGCCATTCCGATTCCGGACCCGGAGATCGAGGCGACGCGCGAGCGCATCGTGCTGCACGGCGATTTGCCGAGCCCGGTCAACCCGCCGAGCGGCTGTCCGTTCCGTACGCGCTGCCCGCTTGCTTCCGAGAAATGCGTCCAAGTCGAGCCTCCGCTCGTGGAGACGAAGTCCGGCCACTGGACGGCTTGCCATTACGCATAATACGGTTCGACTCAAGGGGTTGGTACAGGAGGGATCCTGGCCAGCCTCTTCTGCGTTCCCTTTTGACGAATCCCCTCGCGAGAGGTAAAATCGAATAGGCTGTTACAATGCCGAAACCTGGGAACTAATAGCTGTACAAATAACGGTAGATCAAGGAGGGCTCGGCATGCGAATAGAGCCATATATAGGGCAGCCCGGCCAGCCGCTCGCTCGCGACCATAAGGAGCGTTTCGCGTCGGTCGCGCAGCTGTACGCCTATGACCCGCAGGACCCGCAGACGATCCAGCGCCGCGCCGACTGGCTGGATACGGCCGGGCGGCCGCAGGCGGATCGGTCGGCGCTGGCGGACACGCTGCGCCGCTATAATGAAACGATCGGCAATGCGCCGGAGGCGCTGGAGGCGATCGAAGCGCTGCGCGATCCGCGCACGCTGGCCGTCGTCGGCGGTCAGCAGGCCGGACTTTTCACGGGCCCGCTGCTCGTGATGTACAAGGCGATCACCGCGCTGCAGGCGGCGCGTGCCGCCTCGGAGCGGTTGAACCGCCGCGTCGTGCCGGTGTTCTGGATTGCCGGCGAGGACCACGATTGGGATGAAGTAAATCACACGCACGTATTGACGGACGCGCTCTCGATCCATAAAATCAAACTAGCGACTGTGCCGGAGAAGCGCGGACCGGTGAGCGACGTTCTGGTATCTCGGGAAGATTGGCTGGCGGCGATCGACGAGCTCGAGGGGATGCTCATGAACACCGAGTTCAAGGGGCCGCTCCTGAATCAAGTGCGGCAGGCGTGCATGGAATCGGATACGCTGTCGCTCGGCTTTGCGCGCCTTCTGGCGCAATGGTTCGGTGCCTATGGCCTGATCCTCGTCGATTCGGCCGATCCGGCGCTGCGGCAGCTGGAAGCTCCGATGTTCCGACGCCTGGTCGAGGGTGAGCGCGAGCTAAGCGCATGCCTGATGGCAACCCAGACCCTGATGCAGGAGCTCGGCTACAAGCCTCAAGCGGAAGTGCGGCCGGACAACGCGAACCTGTTCGTGCTGCAGGACGGCGAGCGGCTGCTGCTGAGCTGCGAGGACGGGTTGTATACGGACAAGCGCGGCGAGCTGCGATTAACGCGGGATCAGCTGCTACAGCTTGCGGAGGCGGAGCCGGAGCGGCTGAGCAACAACGTCATGACCCGGCCGCTGATGCAGGATTACTTGTTACCGGTCCTCTCCGCCGTGCTCGGCACCTCGGAGATTGCGTACTGGGGACTGCTGCGCCCGGCCTTCGAGCAGTTCGGCCTGCAGATGCCGATCTTGACGCAGCGGCTCGAGTTCACGCTTGTGGAAGGCACGCTGCAAAAGCAGATGAACAAGTACGACCTGCAATTCGAGGACGTCCTGCTGCGGTATGAGGAGAAAAAGCAAGCATGGCTTGCAGGTCTTGGCTCGACTGAGCTGGCCGAGCGGTTCGCCGATGCCAAGCTGCGCTTCACCGACATGTACAAGCCGATCGTTGACACGATCGGGGCGCTGAACCCCGGCATGCGCAAGCTGGGGGAGACGAACCTGCAGAAGATCGTCGAGCAGATCGAGTTTCTCGAGACGCGGGCGAACGAAGCGTTCGCGAGCCAGTTCGACACCGCGCTGCGGCATTGGGAACGGCTGTACGTCTCGCTTGCCCCTCAGGGCAAGCCGCAGGAGAGGGTGTACAATGCCCTGATGTATCTGGTGAAGTATGGGGACGGTTGGCTGAAGGAATTGATTGACATGCCCCTGTCGCCGGACGATACGCACCGAATAGTATATTTTTAGAGATATCCCCGGTATTGTCAAAAAGCGAAGTACCCCATTAACCTAGAGGAGGCTACATATGTCAGCCAAAGAGCGCAGCATTATCGCGAACCCGGCCGCGGCGCCGGACGGACATTTGAAAATCGATTGGGTGCAAGCCCACATGCCGGTGTTGAACCGGATTCGCGAGCAATTCGAGAAGGAGCAGCCGTTCAAAGGGCTGAAGGTGGCCATCTCGCTCCATCTGGAAGCGAAGACCGCCTATTTGGCGAAAGTAGTGCAGGCCGGCGGCGCGGATGTGACAATTACGGGTAGCAACCCGTTGTCCACGCAGGACGATGTGTGCGCAGCGCTCGTGGAAGACGGGATCACCGTTTTCGCGAAGTACAACCCGTCTCCCGAAGAATACAAGCAGCTGCTCATCCATACGCTGGAGACGAAGCCGGACCTGATCATCGACGACGGCGGCGATCTCGTTACGATTCTCCACTCCGAGCGCCAAGATTTGCTGCCGCAAGTGCGCGGCGGCGCGGAAGAGACGACGACCGGCATACTCCGGCTGAAGGCGATGGAGAAGGAAGGGCAGTTGAAGTTCCCTATGGTCGCCGTTAACGACGCATTCTGCAAATACTTGTTCGACAACCGCTACGGGACCGGCCAATCCGTATGGGACGGCATCAACCGGACGACGAACCTCGTAGTGGCGGGCAAGACGGTAGTCGTCGTAGGCTACGGCTGGTGCGGCAAAGGCGTGGCTATGCGCGCCAAAGGTCTGGGCGCCAATGTCATCGTTACGGAAATCGACGCGATCAAGGCTGTGGAAGCCTATATGGACGGCTTCGACGTAATGCCGATGGTGGAAGCCGCTAAGGTCGGCGACTTCTTCGTGACCGTTACCGGCAACCGCGACGTGATTCGCGGCGAGCACTACGACGTGATGAAGGACGGCGCGATCCTCTCGAACGCGGGCCATTTCGACGTCGAAGTGAACAAGCCGGAGCTGGAAGCGAGAAGCGTGTCGAAGCGCACCGTGCGCCGCAACATCGAAGAGTACGCGCTCAAGGACGGCCGCAAGGTGTATGTGCTGGCCGAAGGCCGTCTCGTGAACTTGGCCGCCGGCGACGGACATCCGGCCGAGATTATGGACATGACGTTCGCGCTTCAGGCGATGTCGCTGAAGTACGTAAACGAGCAATACGAAGCGATCGGCAAAAAGGTCGTCAACGTACCGTACGAGCTCGACGAGCAAGTCGCCCGCTTCAAGCTGGCGTCGCTCGGCAAAGGCATCGACAAGCTGACCGAAGAACAAAAGAACTATTTGGACAGCTGGGCCGAGCATTAATTCCGCTCTTGGTCGGCTGCATCCCCGTCCCGCCATCCCGGCAGGACGGGGATTTTTGCCTCTGGGGACAAACCGGCTTTTTCCATGCCACCCGAGCCACAGGATCTTCCGAGAACCGGATGTTTTTTGTTCGTCGCATCCAATATCATGCAACCCTGGGTGTTATTGCTTCGTCTGATGAGTAGACGCTTACAATAGCGCAAACGACTAGGGGGTTGGGTTGCCATGGAGATCAGATGGAGGCGGCGGAGCAGGAAAGGTCGGCACGCAATCGTATGGTTGGCGGCTGCGGCGGCGTTCGCGATCGCGCTTTTGGCGGGAGGGTGCAGCACGAGCGACAATAAGGCCGGCGGGGAGGATTCCCGAACGGCGGAAAGCCTTCAAGCGGCTCCGGCTTCGCAGGCGGAGCTCGCGAATGCCGCTCCCGCCGCTAAGAAGGACCAAGCGGGATCGACGAAGTCCGCAGCTGCCCAGACGTCAGGCGCTTCGGCTTCAGCCAGTTCTCCCGGGATGGCGCTACCGACGAGCGCCGGTGCCTTCGACCGGAAAATCATTTACAAGGCGAACATTACGATGCAGGTAGACAGTTATGCCGACGCCCAATCGGACATTAAAAATAAGGCGCTCCTTGCTGGCGGATACATCGTCCAGTTTTCCGAGAATCGTACCGCTAACGAGCTAAGCGGCACGCTGACCGTCAAAATCCCGTCAACCGGGTTTACCGGGTTCATCGCCGATTTGGAGCAAATGAAGCCGAAATCGATGCAGCAAAACATCCAAGGCCAGGACGTAACGGAGGAATTCGTCGATTTGACGTCCAGGCTGAAATCGAAGCAAGTGATGGAAGCACGGTTGCTCGATTTCCTCGCCAAGTCGACGAAGACGGACGAATTGATCAGCTTCTCGAACGAATTGGGAAAGGTTCAGGAAGAGATAGAGAAAATCAAAGGCCGCATGACGTATCTGGAGCAGAACGTCGCCTTCTCTACGGCCGAAATTCGGCTGTATCAGAAGCTGGAGGATGGGAAAAAAGCGCAGGAGGAGCCCGGGAAATCGTTCGGTTCTCGAATCGTGCAGACGGGCAAGGCCAGCGCAGACGTCATGCTGGATATTGTGCAGTCGCTGCTGCTCTTCCTCGCGGGCGCGCTGCCCGTGCTGGTCGTACTGGCGATCATCGGATTGCCGTTGACCGTATGGTGGCGCAGACGCCGTCGAGAGCAAGCGCTGCAGGAGGAGCGCATGCGGCGGCTGAGACAGGAGAACCGCGTAACGTCCGATCCTCCAACCCCGCCCGACGATCCCGCATCCATTTAACCCCATAAACTTTTTTTGAGAATCCTGTCTGTGGCGGCAGGATTTTTTGCTGTGGTGGCGAATTTATCAAGTCATGTGGTGAAATGTGGGTGAAAGTGGTGGGAAAGGGGGGACGCACGGATGTTCATGGGGGAATATCAGCACACTGTCGACGACAAGGGTCGCATGATCATTCCAGCCAAATTCCGTGATGCCCTAGGCCCCCAATTCGTCGTCACCCGCGGATTGGACAACTGCTTGTTCGTCTATCCGAAGGAAGAATGGGCGATTCTCGAGCAGAAGCTCAAGTCACTTCCGCTCATGAAGTCGGACGCCCGCGCCTTTACGCGTTTCTTCTTCTCCGGCGCCACCGAATGCGAGCTGGACAAGCAGGGCCGCGTCAATCTCCCGAATACGCTTTGCGAGTACGCCAAGCTCGACAAAGATTGCGTCGTCCTAGGGGTATCCAACCGGGTGGAGATTTGGAGCAAGGAAGTTTGGGAAAGCTACTTTAAGCAGTCTGAAGCCTCTTTCAACGAAATCGCGGAGAAGCTGGTGGACTTCAACTTTGACTTATAGCGGAGGGCTTGTTCGTGTTTCATCATATTACGGTGCTGAAAGAAGAGTCCGTAGACGGGTTGTGCGTGAAGCCGCACGGGATCTATGTGGATTGCACGTTAGGCGGAGCCGGACACAGTGCGTTGATCGCCTCCCGGTTGAATGCCGATGGACGACTGATCGCGTTCGATCAGGACGATGCGGCGCTCTCCAACGCGCAGACCGTTCTCGCCGAATATGGGGATCGCGTCACGCTGGTCCGCTCGAATTTCCGCCATCTCGAGCGCGAGCTGCGCAAGCTGGATGTCCCCGTCGATGCGAACGGGGTACCGCAGGTGGACGGCATTCTGTTCGATCTGGGCGTCTCCTCGCCACAGCTCGATGAGGCGGATCGCGGCTTCAGCTACAACCAAGACGCCGAGCTCGATATGCGGATGGACAGGAGCGTTGAGCTTACGGCGAAGACGATCGTGAACGAATGGAGCGAGCAGCAGATCGCCCGCATTTTGCAGGAATATGGGGAAGAGAAATTCGCCCGCCGCATCGCGAAAACGATCGTGGCCGCTCGGGCCAAAGCCCCGGTGACGACCACCGGGCAGCTGGCGGAGCTGGTGAAGGAAGGGATCCCTGCGGCAGCCCGGCGCACGGGCGGCCACCCGGCCAAGCGCAGCTTCCAGGCGCTCCGCATCGCGGTGAACGACGAGTTGGGCGCCTTCGAGGACGCCCTGCAGCAAGCGATCCGCTGCCTGGCTCCAGGCGGACGCGTGGCCGTCATTACGTTCCACTCGCTGGAGGACCGCATCTGCAAGTTGACGTTCGCCGAGCATGTAGGAAAATGCACGTGCCCGACGGATTTTCCGATGTGCGTGTGCGGGAATGCGGACGGAGACTTGAAGCTGGTGAACCGGAAGCCGATCGCTCCGTCGGAGCGGGAGTTGGAGCTAAATCCGAGAGCAAGATCATCCAAGCTGAGAATCGCAGAGAAGCAAGACCGGCGATCCTGAACGATTCATTATACGAGACGCGTTTCTGATAGAGACGCTTAAGGAGGTAACGTCAAGTGTCGGCCTACATTCATGGCAATCTGGCTCTCGAGCCGAAGGAAGTTCGCAAGCCTCAGATCAAAGAAACGAAGAAAACCGTCTATCGGCGAAGACCGATTCCCGTGCAGGAGAAGCTGCTGTATTTGTTCACCGTGCTCATCTGCGTCGTTGTAGCCGGCGTCATCATTTGGCGTTACGCCCAAATCTATGAAATGAACACGCGGATTCAAATGATAGAAAAAGAAGTGAAGGCGCTCCAAGTCGAGAACAACAAGCTGAAGCTGGAGATCAGCAAGGCGCAGGACCCGAAGCGTCTGCAGGATATGGCCAACCAGTACGGACTCGGGCCGAACGAGAAGCAGGTGAGTCAAGTGGGGCAAGTGAACTCCGCGAACTCGGCGAACTCCGGAACGGCTTCCAAGACGGACGGTAAACCGAACAAATCGCCGCTCACCCTAAAAACCGAATAAAGGGGCTTAAGCGATGACGAAAAGAGCCAAGCTGAGAACGTTATGGATAGGGGGAGTCTTCACCCTCTTTTTTGTTGTCTTGGTCGGAAAAATGTATTACTTGCAAGTCGTAAGCGCCTCCGGACTCATGGAGAAGGCCGAGGAAATGTGGGAGAAGGACAAGGTGCTCCAGCCTGTGCGCGGCTCGATCCTGGACCGGAACGATCACATCCTGGCCGAGGACGGGCCGTCGTACACGGTCATCGTCAATCCGCAGGCCATAAACGTACTGAAGCAGGAACGGGCCGTCGCCCAGGGGTTAAGCTCCATCCTGGGCAAGCCGGAGTCGGAGATGATGGACCTCGTCACGAAAAAGCGCGCGGATAACGGAAAATTCTACCAATGGGTTGAAGTGCGAAGCGAAGGCTGGAAGATCGACAACGACAAGGCCGACGAGATCATGGAATTTTTCGATATGGAGAAGCCTTACGACAACCGCAATAACTTGAACACTCGTGGCATTTATCTGGAGGAGACGCAAAAGCGGTATTACCCTTCCAATAAAATGGCGGCACACGTTCTCGGTTATTTTGATAAAAACGGCAAGGCGGTTGGCGGGCTGGAATCGATGTACAACAACGAGCTGAGCGGCAAACCGGGGCGCATCATAACCGAGAAGGACCGGATGGGCTACGACCTGCCGGACGGGAAGTCGAGCTATGAGCCGGCGGTCGATGGCAAGACGATTCAACTTACCATCGATCAGCAAATCCAGTCCTATCTGGAAACCGCGATGGAAAAATCGTACCAGACTTGGAAGCCGAAAAGCATGTCGGCGATTGCGGTCAACCCGAAAACGATGGAAATCTTGGCGATGGCCAACTTCCCGAACTTCAACCCGGCCTCGTATTGGGATACGAATGATCAGAAGGACTTCTACAACCACGCCATAGGATCGATGTATGAGCCGGGCTCCACGTTCAAGCTGGTCACGCTGGCCGGCGCGGTCGAGGAAGGGCTGTTCAATCCGACGGAGACGTTCAAATCCGGCAGCATCAATATTCTGGGCGATACGCTGCATGACTGGAACGGCAACGGCTGGGGACCGATCTCTTATCTGGACGGTCTCAAACGGTCGAGCAACGTCGCCTTCGTGAAGCTGGGCTATGAGAAGCTGAAGCCGGACAAGCTGAAGGACTATATCGCCCGCTTCGGGTTTGGGGAGAAGACCGGGATCGACCTGCCGGGAGAAGCGAAAGGGCTGATCTCGTTCCGGTACCCGGTCGAGTATGCGACGGCAACATATGGACAAGGCGGGGTATCCGTCACCGGGATTCAACAGGCGGCGGCCTATGCCGCGATCGCGAACGGCGGCAAGCTGATGAAGCCGTATATCGTGAAATCGATCAAGGACACGCGGACCGGAGAAGTGCTGCAGACGACCCAGCCGCAAGTCGTGCGCCAGGTGGTGTCGCCGGCTACCGCCCAGAAGGTGACGGAGTATCTCGAGCAGGTCGTGTCGGACCAGGCGATCGGCACCGGGAAAAACGCCTACATCGAGGGATACCGGGTAGCGGGCAAGACCGGGACCGCCAACGTCGTCATCAACGGTAAGTATTCGGACGACACCTGGCTCACCTCCTTCATTGGCTTCGCGCCGGTCGAAGACCCTCAAGTCCTGATCGCCATCGTGGTCGATCAGGCGGATTTGAAAGGCGACTTCCACGAAGGCAGCAAGGTCGCGCCGATCATCTTCAAGGAAGTCATGTCGCAGAGCTTGCGTTACCTCGGGGTGTCGGCCAAGCTAAAAACCGAGCAAACCGCCAATGTCGAGAAAAAATTCTCGGTACCCGATCTGATCAACCAATCGGTCGCGGACGCGAAGAAAAGCTTGAACGACGGGAAGATCGCCTACGTGACAATCGGAAAAGGGGCGAAAATTGTGGCCCAATACCCTGTCCCTGGAACTGAAATGAACCCGTCGCAACGAATGTTTATCGTAACGGAGCCGGTCGAGGAAGCTGAGCTGCCGGATCTGAAGGGCAAATCGCTGCGGGACTCGCTCGAGATTTGCTCTTATATGAAAATCGATTGCCAAGTGTCCGGCGAAGGCTATGTCGTGAGTCAGACGTTGTCTGCCGAAGGGGACAAGAAAACCGCCAAGCTCGAGCTGAAGCCATGGCTCGAAACGGCGGAAGCCTCGGCAGGAGCGGGTGCCACCCCGGCCCCTGGCAAAGGGAGCGGGGCGTCGGCGACCGGCGGCGCAGGGGCGACCGGGAAGACGGCGAATAGCGTCAATACCGCCGGCGCTACGCCAAAGCCGGGTACGACACCAACACCATCACCGACTCCGACCCCGACTCCATCGGGGAAAAAACCTTAAGCGGAACCGACAGCTTGTTCTATCCGTTTTCGCATTCGAATAGTCTTGTTATGAACCGTCAGGTAGACAAGTTATGGCTACCTGATCGTTCGACCCAGGGCGAATCGAAGCGAAGGGGGACCACCTGTCGTGAAAGTATCTAACGTAACTGTTCGACGCCGTCTGTATCTGGCACTGATCCTAAGTACGATCCTTTTCGCCGCCATGCTCGTTCGTCTAGGATATGTGCAGCTGTGGATGGGCAGCGAATTGGCCCAGCGCGCCGAGGACAACTGGCGGCGCATGATCCCGTTCGCCGCGAAGCGCGGGGAACTGTGGGACCGCAATGGCGTTCGGCTCGCTTACAATATTACTTCACCGTCTGTAATGGCGATCCCGGCGCAAGTGAAAGACCCGGAGACCGCGGCGCGGGAACTTGGCCGCATCCTCGAGATGAGCGAGGAGTCGGTGCTCGCGCTCGTGAAGAAGCGGGAATCGATCGTAAAGATTAATCCGGGCGGCCGGAAAATCACCGAGGAAAAAGCCGAGGAGATCCGCAAGCTGGGCTTGCCCGGAATCGTCGTAGCGGAAGACAACAAACGCTATTACCCGTTCGGCTCGCTGGCGTCCCACGTGATGGGGTTCACGGGCATAGATAACCAAGGGTTAACAGGAGTCGAACTCTCTTATAATAAGCCGCTCAGCGGCATTCCTGGCAATGTCTCGTATTTGGCCGATGCACGGGGCGGCACGATGCCGAATTCCTCGGACAAATATACGCAGCCGAAGGACGGCTTGAACTTGCAGCTGACGATCGACAAGCAAATTCAGTCGTTCGTGGAGCGGGAGCTCGATCAGGCGATGCTGCAGTTCCAGCCCCAGCATGTGATCGCGATCGCGATGGATCCGAACAACGGCGAGATTCTGGCCATGTCCAGCCGGCCGACATACGATCCCACGAACTATCGGGATTTTCCTTCGGAAACTTATAACCGCAATTTGCCGATCTGGATGACGTACGAACCCGGGTCGACGTTCAAAATCATTACTCTGGCCGCCGCGGTCCAAGAGAAAAAAGTGGATCTGAAGCGGGAGAGCTTCTACGACCCAGGCTTCATCGAGGTAGGGGGGGCCAGGCTGCGCTGCTGGAAGGGCGGCGGCCATGGCAGCCAGACGTTCCTGCAGGTCGTGGAGAACTCCTGCAACCCCGGCTTCGTCGTCTTGGGCCAGCGGCTCGGCAAAGAAAAACTGTTCGATTATATCGGCAATTTCGGCTTCGGGAAAAAAACCGGCATTGACTTGGGCGGCGAGGAGAACGGGATCATGTTCAAGCCGTCGAGGGTAGGTCCGGTGGAGCTGGCGACGACCGCGTTCGGCCAAGGGGTGTCGGTCACGCCGATCCAGCAGATAACGGCCGTATCCGCAGCAGTGAACGGCGGGAAGCTGTTCAAGCCGCATATCGCCAAAGCCTGGGTCAACCCGGATACCGGCGAGACGGTCGAGACCGTTCAGCCGGAGCTGGTCCGGCAAGTGATCTCAGAGGAGACGTCGAAGACGGTGCGGGAAGCGCTGGAAAGCGTCGTAGCCAAGGGCACCGGACGCAATGCGTTCCTGGACGGCTACCGGGTCGGCGGCAAAACCGGGACCGCGCAAAAAGTAGTAAACGGCCGGTATTCTCCCGACGAGCACATCGTCTCCTTCGTCGGCTTCGCGCCGGCGAACGATCCGAAGGTCGTCGTCTACGTAGCCGTCGACGACCCGCAGGGCTTGCAGTTCGGAGGCTTGATCGCCGCGCCGATCGTACGCAACATTATGGGCGATACGCTTCGTTACCTCGGGGTGGAGCCGAGCAAGGATCAGTTGAATAAGGATTACCGCTATGGGGAGACGACGGTCGTGGAAGTGCCGGACCTGGTCGGACGGACCGTCAGCGACATCTATGAAGATATGAATTCGAACTTCCTGCTGGAGAAATTCGGGACCGGCTCCGAGGTGATCAGTCAGGCGCCCAAAGCCGGGCAGCGGGTAGAGAAAGGCTCGACGATCCGCATTTATTTGTCCGATCATGTCAATCATTGATTCTTTCTGAGCTGATTTTTGTCTATAATAGATAAGGTTGCGTTTGAACGGGGTTGTAACTCGAGTGGAAGGGGAGAAGGGCATGCGGCTTGCGGAGCTGGCGTCCCTCTTGCTGCTGAGCAGGCTGGAGGGGGATGGATCTACCGAAATTACGGGCATGCAGACGGATTCGCGGCAAGTGTCGCCCGGTGACTTGTTCTTCTGCATCCCGGGGCTCGTGCACGACGGTCATCACTTTGCGAAGGCCGCGGCGGAGCGGGGGGCGGTCGCCCTAGTCGTCGAGCGGCCCGTCCCGGTCGACCTGCCGGTGCTGATCGTGAAGGACGCGAGACTCGCCATGGCGGTGCTGGCGTCGCATTTCTACGACTACCCGAGCCAGGCGATGAAGCTGATCGGGATTACGGGTACGAACGGGAAGACGACGACCGCCTTCATCCTGGAACAGCTGATGAGCGATCTCGGCTGGCGCACCGGTCTGATGGGGACGATCGCGATGAAGGTCGGCGACGAGTGGTCCGAGGCCGAGCGGACGACGCAGGAGGCGCTCGATCTGCAGCGCAATTTAAGCCGGATGGCCCGGGCGGGCACCGATGCCTGCGTCATGGAGGTGTCGAGCCACGCGCTGGAGCTGGGCCGTGTCAAAGGGTGCCATTTCCGGACTGCGATCTTCACGAACTTGACGCAAGATCACCTCGATTTCCATCAGACGATGGAAAAATACGAAGCGGCGAAAGGGCTGTTCTTCGCCCGGCTGAGCAACGGATACTCGGCCGATCCCGCTCATCGCCAAGTGGCCGTATTGAACGGCGACGATCCGGCCGCGAGGCATTATAGCCGCTTGACGGCCGCCGAGGTCATCACGTATGGACTTGATTTCGAGAACGACGTCCAGGCGAGCGGGGTGCGCGTCACCTCGAAGGGGACCGCGTTCACAATCTCGTCGTTTGCCGGCAGCGCGGAGATCCGAATGAAGCTGATCGGCAAATTCAATGTATACAACGCGCTTGCCGCGACGGCGGCATTGCTCGCGGAGCGCATTCCGCTCGAGCGGATCCGGGAAGGCCTGGAGCGCGTCCGCGTCGTGCCGGGGCGGATGGAGCTCGTGGAGGGGGCGCCGGACTTCGCCGTCGTCGTAGATTACGCGCACACGCCGGACGGCCTCGAGAACGCCTTGTCCACAGTGAGCGAATTCGCCGAAGGACGCATCCTGGTCGTCTTCGGCTGCGGCGGAGACCGGGACCGGGGCAAGCGTCCGATCATGGGACGCATCGCGGCGCAGTACAGCGACTATTGCATCGTCACGTCGGATAATCCCCGGACCGAGCCGCCGGAGTCGATTCTGCTAGAGATCGAGAACGGGCTTCGCGACGCCGGGATGGACGCGGATGCTTACGAGCTGGAGGTCGAACGCCGCCATGCGATCCAAAAGGCTATTGAAATGGCAAGCCCCGGCGATGTAGTATTAATTGCGGGAAAAGGCCATGAGACGACCCAGATCATCGGGGGAACCGCGATCCATTTCGACGACCGGCTGGTCGCCCAAGAAGCGATAAGGGGAAGAAACAAGTGATTAGACGCACATTCGAACAAATCCGACTCATGGTGAACGGGACGAACCCGAATGGGGTGGACGAAGACCTTGAGATCGAAGGGGTTTCGAAGGATACCCGCTCGATCAAGATGGGCAATTTGTACGTGCCGATTATCGGAGAGAACTTCGACGGGCACGCCTTCGCGCAGGAAGCGATCGACAAGGGCGCGGCCGCTACGCTGTGGCAGGAAGACCATCAGCCCGTCCCGGCGAACATGCCGGTGATCCTCGTGCCGGACGCGCTGGCCGCGCTCCAGCAACTAGCGCACGCCTACCGGCAGGAACTGCCGGTCCGGATCATCGCCGTCACAGGCAGCAACGGGAAGACGACGACCAAGGATATGGTCGCCTCCATTCTACGCACGACGTATAAAGTGCATAAGACGGCCGGCAACTTGAACGGGCATATCGGCTTGCCGCTTACCATTCTCGAGATGTCCGAGGATACGCAGATGGCGGTGCTGGAGATGGGCATGCGCGGCCGTCACGAGATCGAGCTGCTGTCGAACATCGCCGAGCCCGAAGCGGCTATCATTACGAATATAGGCGAATCGCATCTGGAGCTGCTCGGTTCCCGCGAGGAGATCGCCAGGGCGAAGCTGGAAGTGATGCATGGCATGAAGGAAGGCGGACTTCTCATATACAACGGCGACGAGCCGCTGATCGAAGCGCTGCTGCCGGAGATGCCGAAGCCGAAGGGCTTGCTGCGATACCGGTTCGGCGCGACCGACAAGAGCGACATAAGCCCCACGGGCATTTTGCTGGACGATCAAGGGACTCATTTTACATTGGAAACGAACGGCGGGCTCACCTTCTACATTCCGATGCTCGGCCAGCACAACGTCATTAACGCGTTGGCGGCGATCGCCGTCTCGAAATATATGGGCGTGAGCGACGCGGACGTGATCCGCGGCCTGAAGACGGTGAAGCTGACCGGCATGCGGATCGAGCAGCTGAAGGCTCCGTCCGGACTCACAGTGCTGAACGACGCGTACAACTCCAGCCCCACCTCGACCCGGGCCGCGATCGAGCTGCTCGAGATGCTCGAAGGCTACCGCCGCAAGATCATTATTCTGGGCGATATGCTGGAGCTGGGCGATCGGGAAGAAGCCTACCACCAAGAGATCGGCGACCGCTTGAATCCGGACCGGATCGATTACGTGTACGCGTGCGGACCGCTGTCCCGGAAGCTGGCCGAGGCAGCGGCGAAGAAGTTCAAGCCGGGCCACGTACGCTGGTTCGAGAAGAAGGAAGAGATTATCGCCGATGTGCTGCGCATCGTGAAGCCGGAGGACGTCGTGCTCGTGAAGGCTTCGCGAGGCATGAAGCTGGAAGACGTCGTGAGCGGGCTGCTCCGGCAGTCCAGATAAGAGGAAAGGAGAGAGACGGATGGATCGGATTGTGATCCTGTTTACGCTGGGGGCCGCTTTCGTGCTCGCGCTAATTGCAGGGCCATTGTTCATACCCTTGCTCAGAAGACTCAAATTCGGACAACAAATTCGCACGGACGGCCCGCAAGGCCATCTGAAGAAAGCGGGAACGCCGACGATGGGCGGCACAATCATCCTGCTCGCACTCTCCCTGGCATTCCTGCGATTCTCCGACAAAACGACGGATGCGGTCATCCTGCTCATTGCTTCGCTCGGGTACGGACTCGTCGGATTCCTGGACGACTATATCAAAATTTTGTTCAAACGATCGCTGGGGCTGACGGCGCGGCAAAAGCTGGCCGGCCAGCTCATCGTCTCCGGGGTCGTGTGCTACTTGCTGTACCGGAACGGTCACGACACGGATCTCAGCATTCCGTTCACGGACTTGACACTGTCCGTCGGCTGGTGGCTGTACGTGCCGTTCGTCATTATCATGATGCTGGGCATGTCCAACGCGGTCAATTTCACGGACGGCCTGGACGGCCTGCTGGCCGGGACGAGCGCCATCGCCTTCGGCGCCTATACGATCATCGCGATGGTACACTCGACGCAGGAGACGGCGATCTTCAGCGCGGCGATGGTCGGGGCGGTGCTAGGGTTCCTCGTGTTCAACGCGCATCCGGCCAAGGTGTTCATGGGCGACACCGGCTCGCTAGGGATCGGCGGGGGCCTGGCCGCGGTGGCGATCTTGACGAAGTCCGAGCTGCTCATCCTGCTGATCGGCGGGGTGTTCGTGCTGGAGCTGCTGTCGGTCGTCATCCAGGTCGTCTCGTTCAAGACTCGGGGGAAGCGGGTGTTCAAGATGAGCCCGGTCCATCACCACTACGAGCTCGTCGGGTGGTCCGAATGGCGGATCGTCCTTACATTCTGGTTGGCCGGCCTTGTGTTCGCGGGCGCGGCTCTGATTACTATATGAGGTGTAGCAAATGAATCATCCGGCTAGTTACGCCGGGAAGGACGTCGTCATTCTCGGCCTGGCGCGAAGCGGCGTGGCGGTAGCGAAGCTATTCCACGAACTGGGCGCACGCGTAATTGTGAACGATCAAAAAACGCTCGACCAATGCCCTGAGGCCGCCCCACTTACGGCTCTGGGTATTTCTGTTGTTACCGGGGGCCATCCGGACACGCTCATTCATCCTGGAGTCGCGCTGGTCGTGAAGAACCCCGGCATCCCCTACAAAATCGCTCCGATCCAGGAAGCGATCCGGCTCGGCATCGAGATCGTCACCGAAGTGGAGGTCGCTTCGCTCATCTGCCAAGCGCCGATCATCGGCATTACCGGCTCCAATGGCAAGACGACCACGACGACCTGGGTGGGGGATATTCTTCGCGAGGCCGGCTTGTCGCCGATCATCGCCGGCAACATCGGCCGCGCGCTGTGCGAAGCGGCGGAGGAGGCGACGCCCGACGACTGGATGGTCGTCGAGCTGAGCAGCTTCCAGCTGAAGGGCACGAGCCGGTTCCGGCCTCGCATCGCCTGCCTGCTGAACATTAGCGAGGCGCACTTGGACTACCACGGCTCGATGGACGATTACATCGAGTCGAAGGCCAAGCTGTTCGCCAATCAGACCGCCGAGGACACCGCAGTGCTGAACTGGGACGATCCTACGTGCCGGATACTGATCGAGCGCGGCTCCGTGAAGGGCCGGCTCATGCCGTTCTCGATCCGCGAACGGCTGCCCCGCGGCGTCTACATAGAGCCGCCGCTCGCGGCAGGCGAGGCGCTCACGGAGCGCCACATGCTCGTAGCCCGCGGCGTGCCCGGCGGAGCTGCGGCTAACGATCCCGAGGCTGACACCGGCCTCGTGGAGCTCGTAAGCGCCTTGCAGCTCGGCATCCCGGGACGCCACAACGCCGCGAATGCCCTCGCCGCTGCGGCGATTGCGCTCGCGGCTGGGGCGTCCGTGGAGGCGATCCGCGCGGCGCTGCAGGCGTTCCGAGGCGTGGAGCATCGCCTCGAGCTTGTGAAGCAAGTGAACGGCGTGACGTTCTATAACAACTCCAAGGCGACGAACGCTCTGGCGACGATTACGGCGCTCGAGTCATTCCGGCAGCCGGTCGTGCTGATCGCCGGGGGCAAGGAGCGCGGCTCGCATTATACCGAGCTGCTGCCGCTCTTCAAGGATCGCGTGCGCGCTGTCGTCGCGTTGGGCGAAACCCGGCAAAAATTTGCCGATGTCGCGGCGAAGGCCGGAATTACCCGGGTGAAAACGGTCGATACTGCTAACAGCGCAGCCGATACGCTCCGCTCCGCGGTGGACACGGCCTACGCGTTCGCCGAGCCCGGGGACGTCGTGCTGCTCTCACCGGCCTGCGCGAGCTGGGACATGTTTGAGTCTTACGAGGAACGCGGACGCATTTTTAAACAGTCGGTGCATAATCTTGTATAATAGGGGGGACAAGAACCACCCCTCAATCTTGTTGCAAGAGGTGTGCGGCGATGTCGAAGGTACGTTCTGCTCCCGATCCCTGGATTCTTATCGCTACGTTGCTCTTATTGACCATCGGCGTTGTGATGGTGTACAGCGCCAGCGCCGTGCTCGCGTTTCGTGAATTTGGCGACTACGGGTATTACCTGAAGCGGCAGCTCGTGTTTGCCGTACTCGGGATTATTGCGATGTATTTCACGATGAACGTCGATTATTGGGTATGGAAAAAGTTGGCCAAGCCCGGACTCATCGTCTGCTTCGCCCTGCTGGTCATCGTGCTGATCCCCGGGATCGGCGTCATTCGGGGCGGGGCCCGCAGCTGGCTCGGCATCGGGTCGCTCGGCATCCAGCCCTCCGAGTTCATGAAGCTCGGGATGATCGTGTTTATGGCCAAGCTGTTGTCCGACGAACAATCCGGCATTACACGCTTCACGAAGGGCTTGCTGCCGCCGCTCGGCATTATGGGCGCCGCGTTCGGCCTCATCATGCTGCAGCCGGACTTGGGGAGCGGGGCCGTTCTGGTCGGCGCGACCATGATTATTATTTATACCGCCGGGGCTCGCATCTCGCATCTCGCGATGCTAGGCATGGTAGGCGTCGCCGGCTTCGTCGGCTTGATCGCGTCCGCGCCGTACCGGTTGAAGCGGATTACGGGGTTCCTCGATCCGTGGCAAGACCCGCTCGGGACCGGCTATCAGATCATCCAATCGCTCTATGCGATCGGCCCCGGCGGCCTGGTCGGTCTCGGGCTCGGCATGAGCCGGCAAAAGTACAGCTACTTGCCCGAACCGCAAACCGATTTTATTTTCTCCATCATCTCCGAAGAGCTGGGCTTCATCGGCGGGGCAGTTGTCCTGCTGCTCTTCATGCTGCTGGTCTGGCGCGGGATGCGCGCGGCGATTACGGCCCCCGACACATTCGGGAGCTTGCTCGCGGTCGGCATCGTCGGCATGATCGCCGTGCAGGTCGTCATCAACATTGGAGTCGTCATCGGGATGTTCCCGGTCACGGGCATTACGCTTCCGCTGATCAGCGCGGGCGGCTCGTCCCTCACCCTTATGCTGACCGCCCTAGGGGTACTGCTTAACATTTCCCGCTATTCGAGGTGATTCCTTATGCGACCGCGAACGATCGCGTTCACCGGAGGCGGGTCGGCCGGCCACGTGACGCCGAATCTGGCGCTCATCGGCAAGCTGCGCGAATCCGGCTGGAACGTTCACTATATCGGCTCCGGCGACGGCATCGAGCGGGGCATGATCGAGGAGACGGGCATCCCGTTTCATTCGATTTCGTCCGGCAAGCTGCGCAGGTATTTCGATCTGAAAAATCTGAAGGACCCTTTCAAAGTGATGAAAGGGCTATGGGACGCTTATCGCGTTCTCGGGCGCGTCAAGCCCAAGGTCGTGTTCTCCAAGGGCGGCTTCGTCTCCGTCCCGGTCGTCGTGGCGGGTTGGCTGCGCCGCATCCCGGTCATCATCCACGAGTCGGATATGACCCCGGGGCTCGCCAATAAGCTGTCGCTGCCATTCGCCTCGAACGTCTGCGTGACGTTCCCGGAGACGCTCGCGCTCATGCCGCGCGGCAAGGCGGAGTTCACCGGCTTGCCGATCCGCGAGGAGGTGCTGAACGGCAGCGCCGCCCGAGGGCGGGCGTTCTGCGACTTCCACCGGCAAAAGCCGGTGCTGCTCATCATGGGCGGCAGTCTGGGCGCCCGCGCCATCAACGATGCGGTCCGAGCCAAGCTGCCGGAGCTGCTCGAGCGGTTCCAGGTCGTCCACCTGTGCGGCAAAGGCCACGTGGACCCTGATCTGGAAGCGAGGCGCGGCTACAAGCAATTCGAGTTCGTCTCCCGCGAGCTGCCCGACTTGCTGGCGCTCGCCGACGTCGTCCTTTCCCGCTCCGGCTCTACTTCGATCAACGAGTTTCTGGCGCTCCGCAAGCCGATGCTGCTCATCCCGCTGACGAAGCAAGCATCCCGGGGGGATCAGATTCTGAATGCGGAGTCGTTCCGCGCGAGCGGCTACTGCGAGGTGCTGCCGGAAGAGGAGCTCACTCCGGAGGAGCTGCTCGTCCGCCTCAGCTCTCTGTATGACCGGCGGCAACAATATATCGACCGGATGGAGGCCGGGACGCGTACGGACAGCTTGCGCCGGATCCTCGCCCTGATCGATTCGATCGCGGGGTAGAGGGCCGCCCTTCCCGTGCGCCTTGCCGCCTCACAGCCATCTTGCAGCACCCGTTCTCTCCCGACGCCCGGATTAATCGCTGGGCGTTTGTCACACATGCCTCAGTTTCTCATACTATACACTATAGCCGTGACAGACACCGGGCGTGCCGCTTCATCCGCAACTGGCAAAAATAACGGCCGATTTTTGCCAAATCGCATGCGCGCGGATAAAGCCTCCCCGTTCTGTAAAGGAGGTTTACCCTATGCAATCTGTACTATCCGAATTGCGAGACGCTCAAGTAGGCGAAGTGCTGCCGAACGAACCGCTCGCACCTTATACGAGTTGGAAAATCGGCGGTCCCGCCGATCTCCTCGTCATCCCGGAAAGCAAAGCGCAGCTGGTGGAAACGATTCGCATCCTGCACCGGCACGGCGTGCCGTTCCTGCCGATCGGGCGCGGCTCCAATATGCTCGTGTCCGACAAGGGCATTCGCGGAGCGGTCGTGAAGCTCGGCGGGGGTCTGAATCAGCTGCGTTTCGAAGGGAGTCGGATCTATGTCGGAGGCGGCTACTCGCTTATCACGCTGTCCGTTAGAGCCGGAAAGGAAGGATTGACCGGGTTGGAATTCGCCGGGGGTATCCCCGGTACCGTGGGTGGAGCCGTCTATATGAACGCGGGAGCGCACGGATCGGATATGTCGCGAATACTCATAGAAGCTGAAATTGTGCTAGAAACCGGAGAACTGGTTCGACTTCAAAAAGAGGACCTTCTATTCGCTTACCGTCATTCCGTGCTCCATACGCTGCCGGGCATCGTGACCGAAGCGGTGCTCGAGCTAGCGCCTGGCGACCGCAAGGAGATTGCGGCCGCCAATGCGACCTATAAGGAACGGCGCATCCGCACCCAGCCTCTGCATCTGCCGTGTGCGGGCAGCACGTTCCGCAATCCGGATCACCAGCACGCCGCCAAGCTGATCGAAGAAGCCGGTCTGAAAGGATTGCGCGTCGGAGGGGCCGAAGTGTCGACCCTACACGCCAATTTCATCATTAATACCGGCGATGCGACCGCGGAAGACGTGCTGCGCCTGATGGAACGGATGCAGAACGCCGTGCGGGAACGCTTCGGGATTGAGCTCGTGCCCGAGGTGCTCCTGGTCGGCGAGCCATGACGGTTGTGACACCTCCGGTTTCAGCTTGCACAGCAAGCTTTCGGGAGGGTGAAATTTTGGAAAAACTGGTGATCGAAGGCGGAAGGCCCCTGTCCGGAACGATCCGCATTCACGGAGCGAAAAACGCGGCTCTCCCCATTCTGGCCGCAAGTATGATGGCAGAAGGCACCCATCGAATCGACAATGTGCCCGATTTGCTAGACATTCATGTCATGATGGACATTTTGCGCAGCCTGGGCTGCAAAGCCGAACTCCGCGAGGAGACGGTCATTCTCGATACGGTCCCCGCCAACTCGTCGCATATCCCGGAAGAATTAATGACCCAGATGCGCTCCTCGATCTTCCTGATGGGACCGCTGCTCACCCGCTTTGGAGAAGTTCAAGTGTACCAGCCGGGCGGATGCGCGATCGGAGAGCGCAAGATCGATTTGCATTTGAAGGGCCTTCAGGCACTGGGCGCGACGATCGAAGAGCGAGGCAATACGATCGTCTGCCGGGCCCCGCGCCTGATCGGTACGGACATTGTCCTGGATCTCCCGAGCGTAGGCGCGACCGAGAATATTATGATGGCCGCCGCCAGAGCGGAAGGGAAGACAACGATTCATAATGCCGCGCGCGAGCCGGAGATTCAAGACCTTCAGCATTTCCTGAATGCGATGGGGGCGCGGATTATCGGAGCCGGAACGGACACGATCACGATCGAAGGGGTCGACCGGCTCTCTCCCTGCACGTACCGCATTATTCCGGACCGGATCGTTGCGGGCACGATCATGGTGGCGGCTGCGATTACGAAAGGCAACATCCAGCTGACCCACGTATGTCCCGCCCATCTGACTTCCGTGACGCATGTGCTGCGACGTGCCGGTGTTCAAGTGCACATCGACGGTGATATAATGAATGTAAGCTGCCCTGGCCGCCCGAAAGCGGTGGAGCGCATCGTCACTTCGCCTTATCCATCCTTTCCTACGGACCTGCAATCCCAGATCATGGTGCTGCTCTCGCTCGCCGATGGGCTCAGCATCATCAAAGAAACTATATTCGAAGGCCGCTTCAAGCATGTCGACGAGTTGACCCGGATGGGGGCGGACATTCGCGTCGACCTGAACTCCGCGTTCGTCCGAGGAGTACCTCGCCTGTACGGGGCTACCGTCGAGGCGACGGATTTGCGGGCGGGAGCCGCCCTGGTCATAGCGGGGCTGGCGGCCGCAGGCACGACCATCGTCGAGCAAATTCACCACATCGATCGAGGCTATGACCGCATAGAACGCATGTTCAGCCGGTTGGGCGCCCGCATCGAGCGGTTCATTCCGGTGGCCAATCCATCGTCTAGCGGCATTGTAGGCTAGTAGAATCGCCTAGAGAAGATAGAGTTGCTGCGCAGTCGAAGTCCCCTTTCTCCACGCGGAAGGGGACCGATGGCGTTAATCCCCCACAAAGTGAAGGGAGCCTCCGAAGACTATTCCATTAGAGCAGCTAGCTGCTCGCACCAATCGCTACGATTTAGACACGTATGTACATCTCGATCTTCTTCGGTAAAAGAGCGAATGGTATTGCTTTGTGGGGACCCCGTGCATAGACAGGAGGCTAGTCCGTTGCAAGTGCATGCCCAGGAGAAAGTACCCGTCCTGCGGGAGGAGAAGCCGCGCCGCCGCGGCAGCCGCAAGCTGCTCGTCATCGTGCTGCTGCTGTTCGTCGTGCTGCTCGCCGTGCTGTTCTTCCGATCGTCGATCAGCAAGATCGATTCTATTGAGATCGGCGGACAGGAGCTCTTGTCCGAAGATACGGTACGCCAAGCGCTTGCCGTGCAGCCGGGCGACCATTTCTTCGCCACGCGTTCGGCTACGCTGAAGGCGCGGGTGAAGGGATTGCCGCTCGTCGAGGACGTGACCGTGACGAAGAAGTTTCCCGGTTTGATCCGCGTGCAAGTGAAGGAATACCCTAGGGTCGCGTTCCAATTCAACGCGGAGGGCAAGATCGAGGCGATCCTGGCCAATGGTCTCACGGTTCCGGCGAACGGGACAGCCATTCCTTTGGACAAGCCCGTGCTGACCGGCTGGTCGGACGACGACCCGTGGAAGGCGAAGCTGTGCGAAGCGCTCGCCCGGATTCCGTCCGCCCAGCTCGCGGAGATTTCCGAGATCAAGCCGGCCCCGTCGAACGCCTATGAAGATAAAATCAAAATGTATACCCGTTCCCAGTACGAGGTTTACACGACCGTGACGTTTTTGCCGGCCAAAATGCCGTATCTCGAACAGTTCATCGCCCAGATGCAAGAGTCGAACGTGGATTCGGGCGTGTTCGAGATGCTGGATGCCGATACTCACAAGCCGTTCGAGCAGTACTACAACACGAAACCGTCCCCGACTCCGACACCGGGCAAAGACGCCAAGAAAACCGGGTAAAAGAACTAACTCCGAGGCCTAAGCCGCTTTGTAGAGTTTCTTAACCTAGTAAAATAGCTCTACTCATTTATTGGAAGAAATGATAGAATTGAATTTATGGGATCATGCGGATGGTAATATTTGAAACCCAAAAAATCGCATAAAAAATTGGCCAAAAAAGAGGGAAACCATAAACCGTGTGGAATAAGTACAAAAGCCAATTTAGCCATACCAGGTTGATTTTCAGTTTACGGGAGGTGCCAAGGCTTGAGCAGCAATGACATCATTGTGAGTTTGGACATCGGTACATCCAAAGTTCGAGCGATCATCGGAGAATTGAATAATGGTGCGATAAATATAATCGGAGTCGGTTCGGCTGATTCCGAAGGCATACGGAAAGGCGCAATCGTAGATATTGATCAAACCGTCCAATCGATCCGCAATGCGATTGATCACGCGGAGCGGATGGTAGGAATCCAAATTTCCGAAGTGTACGTCGGAATATCCGGCAATCATATCGCTCTCCAATCCAGCCATGGCGTAGTGGCCGTGTCGGATGAGGACCGCGAGATCGGCGAAGTGGACATCGAACGCGTACTGCAGGCGGCCAAGGTAGTGGCCTTGCCTCCGGAGCGGGAGATTATCGGGGTTGTACCGAAGCAATATTTAGTTGACGGGTTGGAAGGAATCCAAGATCCACGCGGCATGATCGGAGTGCGTCTCGAGGTGGAAGCTTCCATCATAACCGGCGCGAAGACGTCCATACATAATTTGGTTCGCGTGGTGGAGAAGGCGGATTTGAAGGTGTCCGGGCTCATCCTGATGTCGCTCGCAGCGGGTCAGATGACGCTCTCTAAGGACGAGAAGGCGATCGGAACCGTGCTCGTCGATTTCGGAGCGGGGGCGGTTACGATCTCGGTGTTCAACGAAGGCAGTCTGGCCGCTACGTCGACGCTGCCGATCGGGGGGGAATACATTACGAACGATATCTCGATCGGCATTCGGACGCAGCTCGACATCGCGGAGAAGATCAAGCTGAAGTTCGGCTGTGCCGTGGTCGAGCATTCCGCGATCGATCAGGTGTTCAAGGTCAATCGGATCGGCAGCAATGTCGATAAGGAATTCACGCAGGTCGATCTGGCCAATATTATCGAGCCGCGGGTTCAGGAAATTTTCCAATTGATCCGTGCGGAAGTGACCCGTCTCGGGTATCCGGAGCCGTCGGGAGGGTACGTCCTGAGCGGCGGGGCCATCTCGATGCCGGGGATGCTCGACATTGCGCAGCAGGAGCTGGAGAGCTCCGTGCGCGTCGCCGTGCCCGACTACATCGGGGTGCGCGATCCTTCCTATACGAATGGCGTCGGCATTATCCAGTACGTGTACAAGTACACTAGGCAACGGTCCACGTCCGCGGTTCGCCGGACGACCGCCGCTAAGAAAGCGACGGCCGCCGCGGCGGAGAAGCCGAAGAGCGGATTCATGGAAAAGTTCAAAAATTGGATCAGCGAATTCATCTGAGTTCATCATCATGCATTGATAATCGGCGCGACTATGCGGGAATGGTTAGGAGGATTTTGATTTATGTTTGAATTCGATTTGGATACGGATCAATTTGCCAAAATAAAGGTCATCGGCGTGGGCGGGGGCGGCAGCAATGCCGTGAACCGGATGATCGAGTTTGGGGTGCAGGGCGTAGAGTTCATCACCGCGAACACCGACGCCCAAGCGCTGCATACCGCCAAATCCCAAGTCAAGCTTCAGCTCGGCGAGAAGCTGACCCGCGGCTTGGGAGCCGGCGCGAATCCGGACGTGGGCAAGAAAGCGGCCGAAGAATCGCGCCAACAAATTATCGATGCGCTTAAGGATTCGGACATGGTGTTCGTTACTGCCGGCATGGGCGGCGGTACGGGGACGGGCGCCGCTCCGGTGATCGCGGAGATCGCCAAGGAATGCGGAGCGCTCACTGTGGGCGTCGTGACGCGTCCCTTCACATTCGAAGGCCGCAAGCGCTCGGGCCAAGCCGACGCCGGCATTCAGGCGCTGAAGGAAAAGGTCGACACGCTAATCGTCATTCCGAACGACCGTCTGCTGGAAATTATCGATAAGAAAACGCCGATGCTGGAAGCGTTCCGTGAAGCGGACAACGTCCTTCGTCAAGGGGTCAAAGGCATTTCCGATCTCATCGCCGTGCCAGGTCTCATCAACTTGGATTTCGCCGACGTGAAGACGATTATGACCGAACGCGGCTCCGCGCTTATGGGCATCGGGATTGCCAAGGGCGAGAATCGAGCAGCTGAAGCGGCCAAGATGGCTATCATGAGCCCCTTGCTCGAGACGTCGATCGACGGTGCACGCGGCGTGCTCATGAACATCACCGGCGGCGTGAACCTCAGCCTCTATGAGGTGAATGAAGCGGCCGACATCGTCGCGACCGCATCCGATCCGGAAGTGAACATGATCTTCGGGGCGGGCATCGACGACAACTTGACTGACGAGATTGTCGTTACTGTTATCGCCACAGGCTTCGAGCACCGTTCGGCAGCGCCTCTTCCACCTACGAACCGCCGGCCTACTAATCCGGTAGAGACGCCGGAGAAGTATTCGAATCCACTGAAGCCGTTCGGCACTCCGTCGAGCGACCAGTTGGACATTCCGACATTCTTGCGCAATCGCGGCAAGAACAATCCGGGCGGAAGATAACCTAATAGACCGACAACCCTATAGCTGCACGCGGGATATTCCCGTCTGCAGCTTTTTGCTTTTTTCTAACGCATGCTCGTCCATTCTCGGTCGAATCAAATTTCGCTAAAATTAGATGCAATCCGCTGACAAGTTTAGACAGACTTTGGAATAAGCTTTACTATATACTAAATTCAATCGTCCTTCCTGTCGGAGCGCTAGATGCTAGACCGATGGCGCGTGGGCACCGGCAAGCGGATCGCGATGGGCTGCAGAAGCGGAGGGACGCCTGTGGTCGTCTACTTGGATCTCATCTTCCTAGTTAATTTTTTCGTCGATGGCGTTGTCCTGTACGGTACGGCCTGGACGCGCAAGCTTCCGGTCAAAGCATGGCGA
The DNA here is from genome assembly GCF_045062745.1 of Paenibacillus sp. HJGM_3. Classification (NCBI taxonomy): domain Bacteria; kingdom Bacillati; phylum Bacillota; class Bacilli; order Caryophanales; family Paenibacillaceae; genus Paenibacillus; species Paenibacillus sp. HJGM_3. The sequence continues at coordinate 65,728 of NZ_JBJGED010000008.1, read as the reverse complement.
TTGTTGCTGTCTGCATTTTTGGGCGCCTGCTACGTAATGCTCATGTGGTTCCCCTCTTTATCCTTTATGTATACGCTCGCCGTGAAATGCTTACTTTCTTTGGCCATGATCTACGTTGCATTCGGCTTCGGGAGCCTGCAGTCGTTTTTGCGCACTATAGCCGCCTTTTATCTCATCAACTTCGCGGCTGCCGGCGGCATTTTCGCCCTCTATTATTTCACCCAGTCGTCCGGCGAGGTGATGAACGGCATTCTCATAACCCGTACGGGCGGCGTCGCGTTTCAGCTGCAGATCGGGTTTTGGTTTACGGCGATCGGGTTTACATTGATGATCTGGTTTTACCGGCTCGTCCTCAGCTCCGCGCGCAAGCGGCAGGCGATGACGCAGTACTTGGCTGAGATCCGCATTCAGATCGGCGACTTCGAATCCCGCTGTACCGGCCTCGTCGACACGGGCAACCAGCTGTATGATCCGCTCACGCGAACCCCCGTCATGGTATTGGAGGCCGAACAGTGGAGCTCCATGCTTCCGCCCGAGTGGATGAAGCGGATCCGGCAGTCGGAGGTCGACCAGCTGGTTGCGGCCATAGGGACCGACGAATGGATCTGGCAGGACCGGCTGCGTCTCGTCCCGTATCGGGGGGTTAATCGCGGAACGCAATTCATGCTGGCGGTGAAACCCGACAAGGTGGTGGTCCAGTACGCCAACAACGAAATCGTGAACGCCAAAGTACTGGTCGGCCTCGATGGCGGCAAGCTTTGCGCAGACGGTTCTTATCAAGCTATTCTACATCCGACGCTTGTGCAATTGGAGGCATAGCGACATAGTACTCAGGAGGTAAGCCCATGCTCGTGAAATGGAAATTGATGATGCAAATCACGTACTATCGGTTTCTGTTCCTCCTCGGTTTGAAGAGCGAGGAAATCTATTATATCGGGGGGAGCGAGGCGCTGCCGCCGCCGCTGACGAGGGAAGAGGAGGAGTATTTGCTCGAGAAGCTGCCTTCCGGCGATTCCGCCATCCGGGCGATGCTCATCGAACGCAACCTGCGCCTCGTCGTCTATATCGCGAGGAAGTTCGAGAATACCGGCATCAACATCGAGGACCTCGTCTCCATCGGCGCGATCGGGCTCATCAAGGCGGTCAACACGTTCGACCCGGAGAAGAAGATCAAGCTCGCTACATACGCTTCGCGGTGCATCGAGAACGAGATTCTCATGTACTTGCGGCGCAACAGCAAGCTGCGGACGGAAGTCTCCTTCGACGAGCCGCTCAACATCGACTGGGACGGCAATGAGCTGCTCCTGTCGGACGTGCTCGGGACGGAGAACGACACGATCTACCGGAACATCGAGGAGCAAGTCGACCGGAAGCTGTTGCACAAGGCGCTCGACAAGCTGTCGGAGCGGGAGCGGATCATCATGGAGCTTCGCTTCGGGCTGCAGGACGGCGAGGAGAAGACGCAGAAGGATGTGGCCGATATGCTCGGCATTTCACAATCGTACATATCGCGGCTGGAGAAACGAATAATAAAGCGCTTGCGCAAGGAATTTAACAAGATGGTGTAACCATTGAGCGGTGCCGAAGACACCGTTTTCACAGCCGTTCCGAGGCGTCCTTGAGCGGTTTCCCGGCGCATAAAAAAACTTTCCAAGGAGATAATGTACAATAATGTTGCTCCTTGGGAGGTTGTACACGATGACCCGAAATAAAGTCGAGATCTGTGGTGTTGATACTTCGCAATTGCCCGTACTGACGAACGCCGAGATGCGCGAATTGTTCGTGCGGCTTCAAGACAACAAGGAGCGAGAGGCTAGAGAGAAGTTAGTGAACGGGAACTTGCGTCTCGTGCTGAGCGTCATCCAGCGCTTCAACAACCGCGGTGAATTCGTGGACGACTTGTTCCAAGTCGGGTGTATCGGACTGATGAAGGCGATTGATAATTTCGATTTAAGCCAGAATGTGAAATTCTCTACATACGCGGTGCCGATGATCATCGGAGAAATCCGCCGGTACTTGCGCGACAACAACCCGATCCGGGTGTCCCGCTCGCTGCGCGATATCGCCTACAAAGCGCTTCAGGTGCGCGACAGCTTGACGAACTCGAACTCCAGGGAGCCGTCGATCTACGAAATCTCGGAGGCACTGAACGTGCCAAAGGAGGATGTCGTATTCGCCCTCGATGCGATCCAGGATCCGGTCTCGCTGTTCGAGCCGATCTATCACGACGGCGGCGATCCGATCTATGTGATGGACCAGATCAGCGACGAGCGGAACAAGGACATCTCCTGGATCGAAGGCATTGCGCTGCGGGAAGCGATGCGGAAGCTCAATGACCGGGAGAAGATGATCCTGTCCATGCGCTTCTTCGAAGGGAAAACCCAGATGGAGGTTGCGGACGAGATCGGCATCTCGCAAGCGCAAGTGTCGCGGCTGGAAAAATCGGCCATCTCGCAAATGCAGAAGCATGTGAAAACTTAGCCCGTTTCTCCTGTACAAGCAGCCCGCTCGGGTTGCTTGTTTTCGTACGGTTGCGTGGTCATGTGTGGTATGGCTTATGGCTACTATCCCCTTCGCTCAGGGGATACAAAATAATTTAATAATCCCTAAATACAACGGTAGCTCTGGGGAGGGCACGGGGAGGGAGTGGAGAAGCGCCAGCGTCCGCCTTTGAAATCGGGTTATGACAGCTATAAAGTAAATCCAAAGAACCCGATTTCAACAGCGGTCGGAGCCTCTCCCCGTGTTCTCCCCGGCGCGAACGTACTGTTCCCGCTGATGAGCCCCTCCCCGTGTTCTCCCCGGCGCGAACGTACCGTCCCAGGTAAAATTAATTTGTCTGCTTCGTCCGCCCATGAGGACATTTCCAAAGGTCTCGACATATAATGGACTGTAGGCATAGGCACATGTGGCCTGTTCGCAGCCTAACTTCGGACGATTCGCGGGTGATGCTTCATGAAGATATCGGATTTTCAATCCAAGGACGTCATCAATATCGTGGATGGGAAAAAGCTGGGGCAAATCAGCGATTTGGAGCTCGATCTCAGACAAGGCCGAATCGATTCGATCGTTGTGCCGAACCAGACCAAGTTTTTCGGCTTCTTCGGCTCTGGCACCGACGTCATCATTCCATGGCGGAACATCGTCAAGATCGGCATGGACGTCGTACTGGTGAAGCTGGACGATGCCCGCTCGTATCGGGCCCAGGAAGAAGGAGACGCGCCCCAGGAATACAACCGGTCGTATCGATAGCCAGACATGCAGAGGGCCTCCCGTCCACCTCCGGACGGAAGCCTTTTTTTGGTTGTCCGGAGTGAACGAATCGGGCCGGAACGGGACAAATATGAAAATAACCTTAAAACAACCTTAAAGGAACCTGAAAAGAAAGAGCTTGCGTAATGTATGGTTTCCGTGCAAAATGATAGGTAAGTCCCGCAAACCATCCAACTAACTTTGTATTACGGAGCCGTGTGAAAATTGTACAAACTTTTTCTGAAATGGAAAGATCGAGACATTTTTTATTTGATTCCGCTAATTGCGTTTTCTTTGACCATTCGGTTGCGCTTCTATTTTTGGAATAAGTCCACCGGCTTTAAGCATTTGCCTCAATCTCCGGATTCCCAGTGGTACCTCGATTACGCTCACAGCTTGCTCTCGAATTTCAAGATCGGAACGAGCATGAACGATATTTTGTACATGGGGTACAACATGCTCCTGGCCCTCTTGCTCGCCGTGTTCAAAACGACAAACGCCGTCATTTTCGTGCAGACGGTAATTGCCAGTGTGTGTGTCGTGTTGGTCTATGCCATCGCGAAGATGCTGTTCAATCGGCTGACCGCGATACTGGCTTCAGTCATCTATTCCATTTCGTTTCACATCACCTTATGGTCGATGTACATATTGTCCGACAGCTTCTTCATCTCCCTACAGCTGCTGTGCATCTACTGGCTGCTCAAGGCGTACGAGTCGGAGAAGAAGCGATTCAAGGTATTGTTCGCGGCCTCGGCCCTGCTCCTGCTCGTCTTTCGTCCGACCGGCGTCATCTCCCTCTTCTTCATCGCGATCTATTTGTTCATCCGCATGGACAAGCGGAAGGCTTGGGCCTTCATCCGGAAGCACCGGTGGACCATCGGCGGAGCGGCAGCGGCCTGTCTCGCGGCGGGGATCTTCCTCGTGTCGAGCGGCAAGCTGAACAATCTGATCGGCTCCTTGCAATTGAACATCAAGATGGTGCTCTTCAACCAGTATGCGAAAGGCTGGATTTACGACCATCCTACACCGCACGACGTCGCATTCCGCCCGGACTATACGATTAATATATTGAACAGCATGATCCTAAGTTTTATAATTAACAACTGGGACCATATCATGGTGTTGTATGCCAAAAGAGCGTTCGCGTTCCAGGGCAATTGGGTATGGCGGATCAACGTGATTACGGTTCATGGCTTGATTAAGTTTTTCAAAAACACGCTGCCGATCAATTTGTTCTTGATAGGGACGTTTATGGCGATCCGCAACCGTGTGTTCACCCGCGCTTCGGTGCTCTGGCTGATCAGCCTCTCTGTGTTTCTTTTTTGCATCTTCACATTTATTGACGGAATGTACCGATACAAGGCACCCGCCATGCCGCTCCTCGCCATCATTTGCGCATATGGGATCGATCGGATCGTTCACGGTGTAATTCATCTCACCAAAACTTACGCGGGGAAGCTGCTATGGAAAAAGGAAAATTATTGATCGTCGTCCCGGCCTTTAACGAACAGCACAATATTCTAAAGGTCATTCGGGACATTCGCGAGCACATTCCGGACGGAGACATTCTGGTTGTAAACGATTGCTCGCTCGACAGCACATCGATTGTGGCGCGCAAGGCGGAAGGGGTCAAGGTTGTCGACCTGCCCCATAATCTCGGCATCGGAGGAGCGGTCCAAACCGGCTTCATGTATGCTTACGACAAAGGCTACACGTACATGGTCCAAATCGACGGCGACGGCCAGCACATGGCTCAAGAGGTGGACAAGCTGTACCAGACGATGCTGCGGACCGGCAGCGATATGGTGATCGGCTCGCGGTTTCTGGACGTCAAGTCGTTCCGCACCTCGTGGTCGCGGCGCATGGGCATCCGGGTGTTCTACTGGCTGTTCCGGCTGCTCATTCGGAAGAAAGTAACCGACGGGACTTCGGGATTCCGGCTGTATAACTGGAAGAGCATCGAGCTGCTCAGCCGCTTCTACCCGGAGGATTATCCGGAACCCGATGCCGTCATCCTACTGACGAAGCACGGCTTACGAATCAGCGAAGTCGGGGTCGAGATGCGCGCCCGGGAGCACGGGTCGTCTTCGATCACATTGATCAAAAGTCCTTATTATATGGCGAAAGTGATGGTTTCGATCTTTTTCTCCTACGTCAGGACAAGGTGGTGAGTGGACATGGAGAATATGTATAGCTTGTTCGCCGTACAGCTGATGGGCATCGCCTTCAGTCTCATCATGCTCATCTCGGTATTCGTCATGGTCCGCGCCAGAATGATTCGGGAGAAGTATTCACTCGTCTGGTTTCTAATCGGCGTGTTCACGTTGTTCATATCGGTGTTCCGCGGGTTCATCGATTGGTTCTCCGATCTGATCGGCATCTACTATGCACCTTCGGCCTTCTTCGCCATCTTGATCGGGAGCGCCTATCTGCTGCTGCTTCACATGAGCGTCAGCATCTCGAGCCTCAAAATGCACAACAAAACGCTCACCCAAGAGCTGGGCTTGACGAAGCTGCGGCTGGAAGAGCTGGAGAAGAAAGTCAACAAGGGGGATTTCGAATCAAATACTGGATCTTAGCGGCCAACATCGTGATGACCGTTGCCGGCAGCACCTTGCTCAAGCTGGGAAGCCGCTCGGTCGCGTTCGAAGGTTCGCTTCTGTCGATTGTGCTCGGGTACTTAACCTCCCCGGTCATCCTGGCCGGCTTCGTCACTTACGGCTTGGCGGCTTTCCTGTGGGTCTATTGCCTGTCGCAGTTCGAGCTGAGCTACGTCACGTTCGTGACCAGCCTGCAGTATGTGCTGCTGCTCCTCGTCTCGATTCTCGTGTTCAAGGAACAGATCAGCGTCATGCAGTGGGCCGGCAGCGGTTTAATTATGCTGGGGGTTATTTTTTGGATGAAAGGGTAAACGAAGACCATGTTCCGTTGTATCCCGTATGTCGAAGCTATGCAGGAGGAGTGGGATCGTATCGCGTTCGCACACGGTACGGTATACCACTCCGTTTCGTTCAGACACATCTTGATTCGCACGTTCGGGTACCGGTGCCTGTACCAGGCGGTCGTCGATGAGGCGGGGCGCGTACAGGCGCTCATCCCATTAGTTGCCGGCCGCAACTTGTCGATGAAGAAAGCGGGCGTCTCGCTGCCGTTCATCAATTATTTGGATATCTGCGCCGCCAGCGACGAAGCGCGAGAATACGCCTTTGCCGAGCTGCCCCGATTGAGGGAAACGTACGGGTTGGATTATATCGAGCTCCGGCTCAAAGAGCAGCGTATCGAAGAGACGGGTTGGACGGCCGATGAGCGGAATTGTACGTTCGTTCTGCAACTCTCGGAGGACGAAGAGACGGTGCTCGGCCGTTCCTCGAGCAGCAACCGGAATCATGTGCGCAAGGTGTACAAGAAGGACGAGTTCGACGTTTCGTTCGATTCGGCGAACTTGCCCGCGTTCTATGAAGTTTATGTCAGAAGAATGAAGCAGTTGGGCTCGCCCGCTCCGGATATCCGGTACTTCGAGGCTTTCTTCGAATGGCTGCCCAAGCATAGTCACCTGCTGACCGTGTTCGACAAGGCTGCGCAACGAGTGATCGGCGGCATGCTGCTCGTTACGAGTCCGACCGACCGTACGGTCTACTACCCCTACGGGGCGAACTTGACCGAGTATAACGGCAAATACTTAAACAACTACATGTATTGGGAAGCGGTTCGCTTCGGCATCCGAGGCGGTTATGACTATCTGGACCTCGGCCGCTCGCCGATCGGATCCGGAACGTACAAGTACAAGGAGCAATGGGGGGCGATTCCCGTCCCGCTCCGATACATGACCTACACGGGACTGGCCCGGGCACATAGCGCACCTGACAAGGAAAGCCTGCAGCTGTTCATCGACTTGTGGAAGAGAACCCCGAGCTTCATCACGAACCCGGTCGGGAAGCGGTTGATCAAATATTTGTTGCCATAACATACTCTGGAGGAACCGATACGATGAGCAATTCCAACTGGAAGACGTACTTCGATAAAAAAGCCGAAACGCACGGAGCATCCGTACAGTCGTCCGACTACTTTAACGAAGAAAGCTTTTTTATGCAACGGGACAATACGCTGCGCTGGTTGGGTGAATTGAAGGGCAAGGAAGTGCTTGACGCCGGTTGCGGCGTAGGCGCGTTCAGCGAGCCTCTCGTGGCGAACAACACCGTGTACGGTGTCGATTTCTCCGTGAAGAGCCTGGAATATGCCGCCGGGCGCGGGCTCATCACGATGTCCGAGGACTTGACGGCGCTTCCGTTCGAGAACGGCAAATTCGATGTCGTGTTGTGCATCGGCGTTATTCAGCTCATCGAGCAGCACGAGGCGGTCCTCCGGGAGCTCGCGCGGGTTACGAAGCCGGGAGGCACGATGCTGATCCAGACTCTGAATCGCGGCTCGGTGCAGCGCAAAATTCTCGGCTTGTTCGAGAAGAGCAAAAAGTTCGAGAAGATGTACGCGATGGAAGAGCTGAAGGATCTGTACGAGCGGATCGGCTTCGAGCAGATCGATTTCTTGAAGATGTACCACCCGTTCAGCTTCGTCACGAGCGGGGCGAAGCCGGGTACGCTGGCCGGGTCGTTCAGCACGTCGTTCGCGATCAAAGGGAGCAAAAAATCGTGAGAGCGCCGCATCCGAGCGGTTCAATCCGCAACCTGCTCACCTTCGATATCGAAGAGTGGTTTCACGCCAACTATGAAGGCTTGGAGGACTTCGCCACCAGCAAGCGGCGGGGCTCGAACTTCCGCGCGCAGCTGGAAGCTCTACTCGAGCTGTGCGGGGAGACCGGCAGCAAGGCGACGTTTTTCACACTGGGCTGCATCGGCGAAGATTACCCGGATCTTGTCAAACGGATCGTGCGCGACGGGCATGACTTGGCCTCCCACGGTTATGGGCATCAGCTCGCCTACAAGCAATCGTACTTGGAATTTTACAACGACGTGAAGAAGTCCGTGGACATTCTGGAGCAGCTGACCGGGACCCGGGTGCTCGGCTACCGGGCGCCGTCTTGGTCGATCGTGGAGAGCAACCTGCACTATCTGGAAGCGCTCGAAGACATCGGGCTGCAATACGACGCGAGCATCTTCCCGGTGAAGACATTCCTGTACGGCATTCCGACCGCGCCTCGGGACATTCACAAGCCCCGGGTGAACGGACGGGAGTTGAACCTGTATGAAGTGCCTATGTCAGTGACACGGGTGGCGGGGCGGAACATCGGGTATTCCGGTGGCTTCTACTTCCGCTTTTTCCCGGGCTGGTTCATCAAGCGGGCGATTCGCGCCGCCAACGAGCAAGGGCAGAACTCGATCGTCTACTTGCATCCGAGGGAGATTGATACCAGGGAGCAAAAGCTCGCCTTGCCGGCCAAGGAAGCGTTCATCCATTACTACAGCATCGGCCGGACGAAGTCGAAGCTGCGCGACATCTTGACGAGCTTCAACTTCACGTCGATTGCGGAACATTTGCAAGAGACTCGCAAGCTGACCGTATAAGGTGTCGGACGAGAAATCGTCAATAAGGATGTCTCCGGCGGCCTGCCCGAGCAGGAACGCGCATGACGGAGGCATCCTTTTACATATATCAGTAGAAGATATAGGTTGGAGAAGGAGGATCGGTATGCAAAGCGAAGAACCGTTCGTAGAGACGTATTCCGCCGGGAAGCCGGCCGGCTTCCACCTGGCGGACTGGGAGCGCCGCTTCCCGTATGTGAGCGCAGGGATGACGTCGCGCCACGGAGGCGTGAGCGATTCGCCGCTCGATACGCTGAACTGCGCGCTGCACGTGAACGACGCGCCGGACCGCGTCATCGAGAACCGGCGCACGTTCGCGGAGACGCTCGGCGCGTCGTTCGACGCGTGGACGTGCGCGGAGCAGGTGCACAGCAGCCGCATCGCCGTGATAACGGCGGCGGAGCGGGGGCGCGGGCGGCTCAGCCGCGAGGACGCCATCCAGGCGACCGACGCATTGATCACCGATACGCCGGGCGTTTGGCTGACGGCGTTCTTCGCGGACTGCGTGCCGCTCTACTTCCTCGACCCGGTCCGCCGGGCCGTCGGCCTCGCGCACGCCGGGTGGAAGGGCACCGTCGCCCTGATCGCTCAGGAGACGGTGCAAACGATGGCGGCCTCGTTCGGCTCACGGCCGGGGGATCTGTACGCCGCGGTCGGGCCGTCCATCGGCGGGTGCTGCTACGAGGTCGACGCTGCGGTGGCGACGCCGGTACAGGCTGCGCTGGAGCGGCTCGGACTTGAAGCCGAGGCGGACCGCTTCCTGGTGCCCCGGGCAGGCCGGGAAGGCAAGTGGATGCTGAACTTGCAACTCTTAAATCAACAAATTATGATAAAAGCAGGAATTTTGCCGAGCCGTATCGAAATATGTGGCATGTGCACCAGCTGCCGAACGGACGTGTTTTATTCCCATCGGAAGGAGCACGGTTCGACGGGGCGGATGGCGGCATGGATCGGCATGGACCTGTTGCGTTCCTAACAACCGGAGGAGGCGAGGGACAGCCCATGACATTGGAACAACGAATCGAGCAGGTCGAACGCCGAATCACGGAAGCGTGCGAGCGCAGCGGCCGCACCCGCGACGAAGTGCAAGTGATTGCGGTGACCAAATACGTTTCGCTGGAGACGACTAAACTTGCTATGCAGCTAGGGCTTCTACATATCGGAGAGAACCGCTGGCAAGACGTGCAGCCCAAGTGGGAGGCGCTCTCGTCAGAAGGCGTCTGGCATTTCATCGGTCATCTGCAGACGAATAAAGTGAAGGATGTCGTCGGGAAGTTCGACTATATCCACTCCCTGGACCGGTATTCGCTCGCGGCGGAGCTGGACAAGCAGGCGGCCAAGCGGGATATCCCGGAGGTGCGCTGCCTGATCCAACTGAACGTTTCGGGAGAAGAGACCAAGCACGGACTATCGCCGGAGGAGCTGTTCACGTTTGCGGAGCAGCTGCGCGAGCTGAAGCGTCTGAAGATCGTAGGTCTCATGACGATGGCGCCCTATGAGATGGAGGCCGAGGCTACACGGCCGGTCTTCCGGGGCTTGCGGGAGTGGCGGGATCGATTGAATGCGAGCGGATTGCTTCGCGAGGAAGCGTCGCATTTGTCGATGGGCATGTCGGGCGATTTCGAAGTGGCGATCGAGGAAGGCGCGACCATGGTGCGTCTGGGTACTGTACTAGTAGGCAAGGAAATATAAAATGCCCCACAAAGTGACGCAGGCCTTCGGAGCCTATTCCATTAGAGCAGCTTGCTGCTCGCACCAATCGCAACGATTAAAACACGAATGTACATCCTCGATCTTCTTCGGTGAAAGAGCGATTGGTATTACTTTGCGGGGACCCCGGGATTAATAAATTTGATCGACCATAAGGACCATAAGGAGGAACCGAAGATGAGCGTGATGAACCGTTTCTTGAACTTTGTAGGGCTTCAGGACGAGGAGGAAGTCGTCGAGCGCGAGCGTGTCGTGGAGGAAACCGAGGAATCTGAAACTTCTCAGGCGGATTCCCGTAAAACAAAGGGGAATATCGTGAGCATCCATTCCCAACGCAATACGAGAGTCATCTTGTCCGAGCCCCGTTCGTATGAAGAGACGCAGGAAATCGCCGATCATCTGCGGTCCCGCCGGCCGACGGTCGTCAACCTGCAGCGGGTGCGTCCCGATCAGGCGATCCGCATCGTAGACTTCCTGAGCGGAACCGTCTATGCTTTGAACGGAGGCATCTCGAAGATCGGGCCGAATATATTTCTATGTACCCCGGATTCGGTTGAAATTCAAGGGGCGATTTCGGACATGATGGATGAAGAGGAAGAATACAGAAAATCGAGGTGAACGGATTGTCAGAAGAAACTATCTTCTCCATTCAGCAATATATTCGTCAAGTGGGCACGATCTATCAATACTTAGTGATTGCCTATGTGCTATTATCCTGGCTTCCGAGCGCACGCGAGAGCTTCATCGGTGAAATTCTCGGCAAGCTGGTGGAGCCTTACCTGACTCCCTTCCGCAGAATTATCCCGCCGATTGCCGGCATGATCGATATATCGCCTATCGTCGCTTTGCTCGCCCTGCAATTCGTCATTGCGGGGATCAATACGGTTGTCGGATATATCTTGCGTCTATTCTAAAGCATGCATTTCTACGAAAGGCTTCGATCCGAAGCTTTTCTTTTTCGTAAAGGATGAATTCCAATATGCAGCCTGACTTTTACAAACATTTTCACCCGGACGAACATCATTTTGTTGACAAAGCGTTGGACTGGCTGTACCGGGCGAGCGAGCAGCACGCGGTCAAGCTGACCGACTTTCTCGACCCCCGGCAAGCTTACATCCTAACCACGCTGGCCGGCCGGCACCTCGATGCGCAGGTGCGGCTTGATGGCGGATACGAGAACGCGGAGCGCAAACGGGCGTGGATCGCGCCGGATTATATGGACCCGGACGGGGCAGACTTTCAGTTGTCCGTGCTGTCCATTACTTCGGACGATGACCAGTTTGCTGCTTTGGAACATGGCGATTTTCTAGGTGCGCTGCTGGGATTGGGACTGAAGCGGGATAAGCTCGGGGACCTTCACTTGGGGAGCGAGCAATGCCATTGCGTTGTTGCGTCGGAGATCGCCGATTACTTCCGTCTGCAGCTGCAGCAGGTTCACCGGGCGCATGTGCATACGGAGCTGCTGCCGATCGAACGGTTGCAGCCGGTCCTTCAAACGCTCGAAGAGATGAACTTGTCCGTCGCCTCCATGCGGATGGACGGCATCGTAAGCGATGTGTACCGGCTCAGCCGGGCGAAAGTGCTGCCCCCGATCAAGAACGGCCGCTGCCGGATCAATTGGAAGGTGGAGGAGGATCCGAGCAAGCCTCTCAAGAGCGGAGATGTCGTCTCGTTCCAGGGTTTCGGACGCTTTCGGGTGCTGGAGGTCGAAGGGGAGACGAAAAAAGGGCGCATTCGACTGAAAATTGGGAAATTCGTATAGGCGGAAGGCAGGAATTTTAGCGGATGGCGTCGAATGTACAGGGGAGGAGAACGGGATACTCGCGTGAGCTCTCCCCAATTTTTCAGGAGGTGCACCAATGCCTTTAACGCCATTGGACATACATAACAAGGAATTCGGCCGACGTGTACGGGGGTATGACGTTGATGAGGTGAATGAGTTTCTCGATCAAGTGATCAAAGATTACGAGGCGCTCATTCGCGAGAATAAAGATTTGGAAAATCAAGTGCACGGCTTGCAGGAGCGGCTGAGCCACTTTGCGAATATCGAGGAGACGCTCAGCAAGACGATCATCGTCGCGCAGGAAGCGGCGGATGAGGTGCGCAACAACTCCAAGAAGGAAGCGCAGCTGATCGTGAAGGAAGCGGAGAAGAACGCGGACCGCATCATTAACGAAGCGCTCGCCAAGTCTCGCAAAGTGTCGATGGAGATCGAAGAGCTGAAGAAGCAGGCGTCGATCTACCGCACGCGCTTCCGGACGCTGGTCGAAGCCCAGCTCGAAATGCTGAAGAACGATCAATGGGAGACGCTGAACAGCTCCCGGGAGAAGGAAACCGTCCTGGAGTAGGCGCGGGCTGACGTCGATTTGACGGAGACCGTTTGGATGGGCTATACTGGGAGAAAATTTGGATGCACTCAACAGCCTCACTTTGTGGGGCATAAAAGCTATGACTGGGACGAGTACGTTCGAACGATCGGCGTCAGCGAGTCGGGGACAGTGGGAGCCCGGCGGCCGTCACGAACCGAAGATCACCCAGGAGCGTTTCTTGAAGGATGGCTCATCGTGTGAGCCGGCTAGAGAATACCGGGTGATGACCGTTATCCCATCATCGAGTGAGCGCACGATTGCATGGCCCTTAGGTTAGGCAGGCAGCGCTTATGAGGGTGGTACCGCGAGACAAGCTTCTCGTCCCTTAGGGGATGGGAAGTTTTTATTTTATTCCATGGAGTGTGTTAAGAATGGATTACAGCAAAACGCTCAATTTGCTTCAAACCGAATTCCCGATGCGAGGGAACTTGCCATCGGCCGAACCGAACATGCAGAGCTGGTGGGACGAGATCGACATCTACGCCAAGGTGCAAGAGAGAAACGCGGGCAAGCCGAAGTTCATCCTGCACGACGGCCCTCCCTATGCGAACGGCGACATCCATATCGGCCACGCGCTGAACAAGCTGCTCAAGGATTTTATCGTGCGCTACAAGTCGATGCGAGGCTTCGATGCGCCTTACGTGCCCGGCTGGGACACGCACGGGTTGCCGATCGAGCAGGCGATTGCGAACGGGGGCAAGGTGGACCGCAAAAAAATGTCCGTCGACGAGTTCCGCCGCTATTGTGCGGAGTATGCTCTGGATTGGGTGGAACGCCAAAAGGCACAGTTTAAGCGCCTCGGCGTCCGCGGCGACTGGATCGATCCGTACATCACGCTCAAGCCGAAGTACGAAGCGCAGCAAATCCGCGTGTTCGGGGATATGGTGAAGAAAGGCTATATCTATAAAGGGCTGAGACCGGTCTACTGGTCGCCGTCTTCCGAGAGCGCGCTCGCGGAAGCGGAGATCGAGTACCGGGAAAAGACGTCCCCGTCCATCTATGTCGCCTTCGACGTGGAGGACGGCAAAGGCATCGTGCCCCAAGATGCGGCTCTAATCATCTGGACGACGACGCCGTGGACGCTGCCGGCGAACTTGGGCATTGCGCTGCATCCGGAGCTGGACTATGTGCTCGTTCAAACGGGAGGCCGCAAGTTCGTCGTGGCCGAAGGGCTGCTGGCGGCGGTAGCCAAAGAACTTGGGTGGAACGACCCGCAGACGCTAGCTTCCTTCAAGGGCGCGGAGCTGGAATATGCGAAGTGCAAGCATCCGTTCTACGATCGGACCTCGCTCGTCATTCTCGGCGAGCACGTCACGCTCGAAGCCGGTACCGGCTGCGTGCATACGGCTCCGGGCCACGGCGAAGACGACTTCTACGTCGGTCAGCAATACAACTTGGGCGTGCTGTGTCCTGTGGACGACCAAGGCCATCTGACGGCGGAGGCACCCGGATTCGAAGGCGTATTTTATGAGAAGGCGAACAAGCTCATCACCGACCGGTTGGAGCAATCCGGCCACCTGCTTAAGCTGGCTTCGATCCAGCACCAATACGCGCACGATTGGCGGACGAAGAAGCCCGTCATCTACCGGGCAACCGAGCAATGGTTCGCTTCAGTGGACAAATTCCGCGGCGACATGCTGGAGCAGATCAAGCAAGTGAAGTGGACGCCGCATTGGGGCGAAGTGCGCCTGCACAACATGATCGCCGATCGGGGAGATTGGTGCATTTCGAGACAGCGTGTCTGGGGTGTGCCGATCCCGATCGTCTATTGCCGCAGCTGCAACACACCGCTTGTCAACGATGCGACGATCGAGCATGTGGCCGGCATTTTCGAGTCGGAAGGCTCGAACGCTTGGTTCGTCCGCGAAGCGGGCGACTTGCTGCCGGCAGGAACGCTATGTCCGGAGTGCGGACATGGCCACTTCCGCAAGGAGACGGACATCATGGACGTCTGGTTCGACTCGGGTTCGAGCCACGTCGCCGTACTCGAGACGCGTCCGGAGCTGCAATGGCCGGCGGACCTGTACCTGGAAGGCTCGGACCAATATCGCGGCTGGTACAATTCCTCACTCATCACAGGGGTAGCCGTACGCGGCCAATCGCCGTACAAAGGCATTTTGAGCCACGGCTTCACACTGGACGGCGAAGGGCGCAAAATGTCCAAATCTCTAGGCAATACCGTGGACCCGAATGCCGTTTGCGGCAAGCTAGGGGCGGATATTCTACGCCTGTGGGTCGCTTCGGTCGACTATCAGTCCGACGTGCGGATCTCGGATAACATCCTGACCCAGATTACCGAGGTGTATCGCAAAATCCGCAATACTTTGCGCTTCTTGCTCGGCAACTTGACGAATTTCGATCCGGCCAAAGATCGCGTTGAGTTCCAAGCGCTGAACGAGCTCGATCAGCTCGCGATTATCCGCTTGAACCGGATGACGGAGAAGGTGCTGAAGGCGTACGAGAATTATGAGTTCCACGTCGTCTACCAGGCGGTACACCATTTCTGCGCGGTGGAGATGAGCGCCTTCTACCTGGACATCGTCAAAGATCGTCTGTATGTAAGCGCGCCGAACGATCCGGAGCGGAAAGCGTGCCAATCCGTATTATTCGAGGCGATGACGGTTATAACTAAATTAATTGCCCCCATTTTGCCGCACACGGCGGATGAGGTTTGGAAGTATGTTCCGGGTACGGACGCGATCAGCGTACAGCTGACAGATATGCCGGAGGCGGATACATCGTTGTACAATCCGGCGTTGGAGCAAAAATGGGATGCCCTGAACGAAGTGCGGGACGAAGTCTTGAAGGCGCTGGAGACCGCACGCAAGGAGAAGGTGATCGGCAACTCGCTTAGCGCCAGCGTCAGCCTGTACCCGAACGAAGCGACAGGGAAGCTGCTCCGTCAGTTCGACGATCTGGAGACGCTGTTCATCGTCTCGAGCGTACGTCTGCACGAGGCGAGCGATTTCGTGCCGGAAGCGGCGGTGAGGCTGGAGAGTGTGTCCGTGCTCGTAGAGCCGGCTGAGGGCGAGAAGTGCGAGCGCTGCTGGATCGTCACCCCGGAGGTAGGTAAGGATGAGAGCCATCCGACGCTGTGCCCGCGCTGCGCTTCGGTCGTGAAAACTTTGTAAGCTGTGAAAGGAACGATCTTATGGACGGAACGGCGAACGAGCGGGGAAATACGATGGACGCGAGCCGCTGGATCAGCTTGGACGAGCGGCTCGCGAAGCTTGGCGAGCAGGTGGAGAAAACCCAGATCGCCGAGTACGTCATGTTGTTTCACAAACCGTGGCGGCTGCTCCTCCTGCATATGATGTTCGGAATCGCTCGGGGGATCGGGATTGCGATTGGCTTCACCTTTTTCGCAACCGCCATCCTGTATGGCCTTAGAATGCTTGGTGCACTGAACTTGCCGATTTTCGGCGACTTTATCGCGGATATCGTCAAAATTGTGCAAACTCAGTTAGAGGGACACGCATTCTAAAAGGCGGTTCCGTTCTTATGGCGATCCGGCTAAACATCTTCGTAAGGATCCGGCTCCAGTAGGCCTTCGCCTTCGTTGTGGTCCATGTACTGGCGATACGTCCGATTGCGCACTACGGTTACGTTTTGCCCGTAGATGTCGGTGGCCAGGAAGCTTTCGAGCGGCTCGACGTAGCCTTCGTTCTCTTCCGCCTCGATGTACATGCCGTTGTAGTCCGTAATCTCGGTATCCTCGGCCATGGCGGGGGTGTTGGACGTTCCCCAGCTCTCGACGATCTGCCAAGCGTCTTCGCCGTCGAACTCGGTTTCGCGATCGGTCTCGTCGAAGCTGGTACGCCCGAACGGCGGCGCGAGGTAGTCTTCTTCCGCCGGACGGTTGAGGGGGAACGTGCTTTTCTCCGCATGGGCCGTGCACCGGAGCGACGCGGGAATCGCCTGCAGCCGTTCGAACGGAATCGGTTCGCCGCAGACGAGGCAATTCCCGTAGTCGCCGGTGTCCATCCTATATAGAGCTTGCTCGATGGCATCCAGTTGATGCTCGGCGTTCTCGTTCAAGGCGACATCCTTGCCGCGCTCGAACACCTCGGAGCCTAGATCCGCCGGATGATTGTCGTAAGCGGACAGCTCGCCGGTGGACATATTTTGGCTATCCTCCAGACCGAATTGGTCGTTGATCGCAAAATGCCGTTCCCATTCGTCGCGCTCCCTCTCCAGGGACTGACGAAGCTCGCGCAATTGCTCGGGGCTCAGATGGCTCATGTTCCGTCTCCTCTCGGTTGTACCAGTATTCGCATTATCCATGCTTTTAGCATTTGCGGAGACTCCATGTTTTAATGAAGGAAGTATAAGGGATCGGGTGCCCGATTTGCCGGTTGGCAGGAGGTTTGAACGAATGGTTTACTACTTGATATCTATACTAGTGCTAGCGCTTGATCAGCTTACGAAATGGATCATCGTGCACACCATGGATTTGTACGAGACCCGCTCGGTCATTGGGGAGTTTCTCTCCATTACATCGCATCGGAACCGCGGGGCAGCTTTCAGCATCTTGCAAGGGCAACGATGGTTTTTTCTGACCATTACTCCCTTGATCGTCATTGGCATCTCCTGGTACATCAACAAAATCCGAAAAGAGCCGGGGAAAAGGCTGCTTTGTTTCGCGCTTAGCATTTTGCTCGGCGGAGCGACTGGCAATTTTATCGATCGGGCCTTGTTCGGGGAAGTGGTGGACTTCATTCAGTTTCATTTTCAGTTCTCGCTGTTCGGCAAGGCGATCGACTACATCTTCCCGATCTTCAATGTGGCGGATTCGTGTATTGTGATCGGGGTCGCATTAATATTCTTGGATACGATACTTCAATCGCGGAGGGAAAGAAGAGGGCAGGTGCATGAGCTGGACGGATCAGGAAACTGAGTTGCAGGAGACGCTGGAGTGGACCGTCGAACCGGAGCAGTCCGGGGAGCGGATCGACAAGTTCGTGACCGAGTCGTTGGATGAGGACGTATCGCGTTCGCAGATTCAGATGTGGATCAAAAACGGCGATATCCGTGTGAATGACAGTCCGGTCAAGCCGAACTACAAGCTGACGCAGGGGGACCATGTGGAGGTGCGCGTCCCGGATGCGGTGGCTACGGACATTGTTCCGGAGAATATTCCGCTCGACGTTGTGTATGAGGACTCGGACGTCATCGTCGTGAACAAGCCGAGAGGGATGGTCGTCCATCCCGCACCTGGGCACAGCTCCGGCACGCTGGTAAACGCGCTCATGTACCACTGCCGGGACTTGTCCGGCATTAACGGGGAACTGCGGCCGGGCATCGTGCATCGGATCGATAAGGATACGTCGGGCCTGCTTATGGCGGCGAAGAACGATCTGGCACACGTGTCGCTCGCCGAGCAGCTGAAGGAGCATTCCGTGACCCGCGTGTACACGGCGGTCGTGCATGGCAAGGTGGCGCACGATCACGGCACGATCGACGCCCCGCTCGGGCGCGATCCGGTTGATCGCAAGATGTACACCGTCACGCACCGGAACAGCAAGCCGGCGGTCACTCACTTCCTTGTGCTGGAGCGGATCGGGGAGTTCACCGTGCTGCAGCTCAAGCTGGAGACGGGGCGGACGCACCAGATTCGCGTCCATATGAAATTCATCGGCCATCCGCTTGTGGGCGATCCGGTCTATGGGGTGCGCAGCCATCGCGACAAGTGGATGACCGGGCAGGCGCTTCATGCCGGCATGCTCGGGTTCCGGCATCCGCGTACAGGCGAGGCGAAGGAATTCGCAGCTCCGCTGCCGGATGATATGGAGAAACTGCTCACGGTATTGCGCGGATTGTAAGAATGGTAAGAGGTGTGGGGAGGAGCAAGGGGAATGTTGGAGCATTTAGTGAATGCGAGCGTTCAGGGGATCCAGATTTCGGGCATCCGCAAAATCTCGAACCTCGTCGCGACGTACAAAGACGCCTTGACACTTACGATCGGCCAGCCGGATTTCCCGACGCCTGCTCATATCGTGGAAGCGGGCAAGCGGGCGCTTGATGCGAACCGCACCATCTATACGCCGAACGCAGGCTTGCCGGAACTACGCAAGGCAGCGGCGGTGTTCGTGCGGACGAAGTACGGATTGGACTATAATCCGGATACCGAGGTGATCGTGACCGCCGGTGCGAGCCAGGCGCTCGATATTACGCTGCGCACCATTCTGGAGCCAGGCGCAGAGGTCATTCTGCCGGGGCCGCTGTATCCTGGCTATGAGCCGATCATCCGCCTGTGCGGCGGCGTGCCGGTGTACGCGGATACGACGGGCACTGGGTTCAAGCTGACGGCGCCGCTGATCCGCGAGAAGCTCACGGAGAAGACACGCGCGGTTGTGCTCTGCTACCCGTCGAATCCGACGGGACGGGTCATGAGCGCGTCCGAGCTGGCCGAGATCGCGGAGCTGCTCAAGGACCGCGAGCTATTCGTCATCTCCGATGAGATCTATAGCGAGCTCGTGTACGAGGGAGGGCACCGGTCGATCGCAGCGATCGGGAGCATGCGTGAGAAGACAATCGTGATCAACGGCTTGTCAAAGTCCCACGCAATGACCGGGTGGCGCATCGGGTTCACGTTCGCGCCCGCTTACTTGACCGCACACATGGTGAAGGTGCATCAATACAATGTTACTTGTGCCAGCTCCATCAGCCAGTATGCGGCGGTCGAGGCACTCACTAACGGCATTGATGATGCCGAGCCCATGAAGGCGGCCTATGTCAAAAGGCGAGATTATGTTCACGGCCGACTTTTGGCCATGGGGTTGCAGGTGGAGAAGCCGGAAGGCGCCTTCTACTTGTTCCCGTCCATCCAGCCGTTCGGGCTGAAATCGATGGAATTCGCGATGAAGCTGCTCGAGGAAGAGCGAGTGGCCGTCGTTCCAGGCGATGCGTTCTCCGGCTACGGAGAAGGGTATGTACGGCTGTCATACGCATACGCGATGGACGTGCTCGAGCAGGCACTGGATCGCATAGAGCGATTCCTGGAACGGCAAGCTCGCTCATAATCGGTGGCCCTTTTACAATCGATGAGCTATCGGCTATACTAGCACTAGCGGAAGCACCGCCAGACGCAAGCTTAGGAATTCCTAGGCTGCTGCGTAATGGCCGGTGCTTTTTTTTGTTTTCAATTTATTTCTAGGGAGGGAATGCATGGTTATTGATCACGATCGGCTATTCAAGGAATTGATTCAAACGTTTTTTCGAGAGTTCATGGAGTTGTTCTTCCCACAGGCATCTGCCGGGATCGATTTCGACCAGTTGACATTTTTGTCAGAAGAGCTGTTTACGGATGTGGTGGCGGGTGAGCGGCGCCGAGTCGATTTGCTGGCGCAAACAAAGCAGAGGGACGAGAACGTTCTGATTATCGTTCACGTCGAGCCTCAATCGTATTACCAGAAGGATTTTGCGGAGCGCATGTTCATCTATTCGACACGCCTGTATGAGAAGTATCGCCGTAGAATTTTGCCCATCGGCGTATTCAACTATGACGGGATTAGGGATGAGCCGGATACGTTCGGGTGGGGGTTTCCATTTTTGGAGGTTATGCAGTATCGGTTCTATACGTTAGAGCTGCGAAAGTGCGATTGGCGCCATTTCGTGAGGCAGAACAATCCGGTGGCGGCTGCGCTTCTAAGCAAAATGGGCTATACTGAAGATGAAAAGGTGCAGGTGAAGCTAGAATTTTTGCGGATGCTCGTACGCATGGAGCTCGACCCTGCACGGATGCATCTGATCGCGGGCTTTTTTCATAAATATTTTACTTTAAACGAGCGCGAGGAAATGAAGTTAAGGGAGGAAATTCGAATGCTTGATCGTCAGGAAGAAAGTCTGTTAGCCAAGCTGAGAACCCATTGGGAAGTCGACGCCGAGTCGCGGGGTAAAATCGAAGGAAAAACGGAGGAAGCACGGAAGTTTATCGGCAAGTTTCTTCAAGCTCAATTTGGGGAGCGAGGGGCTGCCTTGCAGGCGAAAATCGAGGGACTGCAAGAACTGGAGTGCTTGGAACGGTTGGCCGATCAACTATTCAAAGTGTCCCATATAGAGGAAGCACAACGATTGGTAGACGAGGCCCGTCAGGACGTATAACCGCGTAAGTCCAAATCGATAGACGAAACCCTCTGAAGCTAGCTCCAGAGGGTTTTTGATTAGCGCGACTGCTGCTCCGACTTCCACCGGAAATACCGGGTGACCGTATCGATCGCCACGTCCAGCGCCGCTTCGTTCGGCTCCAGCTTGGAATGGTGCAAACCGTACGGCGTATTGACGCCGAGCCAGAACAAGAAGCCGGGGATGTGCTCCAGAAAGTAGCCGAAGTCTTCGCCGGTCATCGCTTCCGGGCAATCGACGAATTGGAGCTTACCATTCCCCTCAGCCGTTTTCACCCAATCGCGGAACTCGAGAGTGAGGGCTTCGTTGTTGTACACTTGCAAATAGTTCGAACCGTAGTCGATGTCCACCTTGCACTCGAAAGCCGCTTCCGTTCCTCGCGCCAACGCTTCGATCCGGGATTTGATCAGCTTCATCGAGCGGTCCGACAGCGTCCGGATCGTTCCTTCGAGCCTGGCCTTCTCGGCGATGATGTTCTGGCGCGTGCCGGCTTCGATCTTGCCTACGGTGACGACGGCGGAATCCAACGGATTGATATTGCGCGCGACGATCGTTTGCAGCTGGGTCAGGAAGTGTGCGCCCGCCACGACCATGTCGTTCGCCAGATGCGGATACGCGGCGTGGCCGCCTTTGCCGGTCAAGTCGATGAACAGCTCGGACGTATTCGCGAACAAAATGCCCGGCTTCGTCGCGATTGTGCCGACCGGGTATTCCGGGGCGATATGGAGCGCGACGATCTGCTCCGGCAGCCAGCTCCGGAACTCCTCGCTCTCGCGCATCGGAAGCGCCCCGCCCGGTCCTTCCTCCGCCGGCTGAAAGAGGACGACCAGATCGTCCGCCATCGGGTTGGAGGCAAAGTGTGCTACGATCCCGAAGCCGATCGTCATATGAAGGTCATGGCCGCAGGCGTGCATATAGCCCGGATGCTCGGACTTGAAGTCGTAGCTCGTGTCTTCCTGAATCGGCAATCCGTCCATATCGGCACGAAATCCGAAGCGCCGCTTCGGATTCGTTCCTTTAATATAGACCAGAATGCCGGTCCTCCAAGTTTTCACTTCCAGCCGCTCCTGAGGCAGCGACTCGATCAGCTGCAGCAGCAGCCGTTGGGTTTTGAATTCCTGGAATCCCGGTTCGGGAATCCGGTGAAGCTGCCGACGGATGTCGGCATACGAGCCGAGAGAGCCTGGAGCTCCGAAGGCGGTCGTCATAAGCTAGTCCCTCCCGAAGGTTCATACTGGAAGCAGTGAACTACAGCGTACGCAATTCTTGCAGAATTTCGGTCTTCGACTTTGTCTTGTCGTCCACTTGCTTGATGACGCGAGCCGGAGCGCCGGCCACGACGGAGAAAGCCGGTACGTCCTGGGTGACGATGGCGCCAGCCGCTACGACGGCGCCTTGGCCTACGCGGACGCCCTCAAGGATAACCGCATTCGCACCGACGAGCACGTCGTCTTCAATGACGCATGGCTGAGCGGATGGGGGCTCGATGACGCCGGCGACGACCGCGCCTGCGCCGATGTGGCACATTTTGCCTACCTTCGCGCGTCCGCCGAGGACCGCGTTCATATCGATCATTGTGCCTTCGCCCACGGAAGCGCCGATGTTAATGAGCGCACCCATCATGATGACGGCATTGTCGCCGATCGATACCATGTCGCGGATAATAGCACCTGGCTCGATGCGCGCGTTGATGTTCTTCAAGTTCAGGAGCGGAATCGCCGAATTGCGGCGGTCGTTCTCGACGACGTAGTCTTCGATGTTCGCTTTATTTGCTTCGAGAATGCCCTCGAGCACTTTCCATTCTCCGAACACGACGCCCGTGTTGCCGGTAATGAATGTTTGCGAGTCCGCACCGAAGTCGATGCCGTCCAGCTTGCCCTTCAAATATACTTTCACCGGGGTTTTCTTCGTGCTGTTTTTGATGAAATTGATGACTTCCATTGTATTCATTTCAGCCATGCGGATTAGCTCCTTTATAAGTAGTCTATCCTCTTTTATAGCACAAATGGGTAGGCCAGGCAATGCTCGGCAACCCGCGTATTGACTTATTTTGTCGAACGTGAGATAATGACTTTCAGTTAAATAGCACCTTTAAGTCGGTCCCGTGAGACCGGCAAGGTAGTCGAATGGAAGTAAAGAAGGGATTCTCTGCTGGGACGGGTCATGCCCAATAGAGATCGCGAGTGAATAGAGCGAGGGCTTGCCCTCCGGCTCCGTGCGCGCGTGCCTTCTTTCGAACTCCTTGCCTGCGGGCGAGGAGTTTTTTTGTTACCAAGGAAAGGTCGTTGAGAGGAGGAGGCGGATGAGATGGCCGACAAGCACGTCATTATGGACGACATTGCGATCCGAAGAGCCCTAACGCGGATTGCCCATGAGATCTTGGAAAAAAATAAGGGTGTGGAAAACTGTTGGCTGATCGGGGTCCGAACTCGAGGCATCTATTTGGCCCGACGCATTGCCGAGCGGATCGCGGAAATCGAGAACGTGCCGGTGCCCGTCGACGAGTTGGACGTGCGAGGCTACCGCGATGACGTCGCCCGGGTGCATTCGGGGGCGATGGCGCCGGCGGGCGGATCGATGGAGATCAAGGACAAGACGATTATCCTGTTCGACGATGTGCTGTATACGGGACGGACCGTGCGCGCCGCGATGGACGCGCTGATGGATCTGGGACGCCCTCGCATGATTCAACTCGCGGTGCTGGTCGACCGGGGACATCGGGAATTGCCGATCCGGCCGGATTATGTCGGGAAGAACGTGCCTACCTCCAAGCTGGAGCAAATCGAAGTGCGCTTGCACGAAGTAGACCGGATCGATGAGGTCATCATACTACAGCAAAGGGGACACGCCGAATGACGCAAACATACGTAGGAATCGATCGGCACTTGCTCGGAATCAAGGACTTGAGCGCAGAGGAGATCCGCAGCATCCTGGACCGGGCCGCCCATTGGGAGCGACAGCCGAACAAGGTGACGCATGTGCTGGACGGGAAGTTCGTGGCGAACATGTTCTTCGAGAACAGCACGCGGACACGATTCTCTTTCGAAGTGGCCGAGAAACGGCTCGGAGCCGAAGTGCTGAACTTCGCGGCCGCGGCCTCGAGCGTAGAGAAGGGCGAGTCGATCTACGATACGGTCCGCACGCTCGAGTCGATGGGCATCGACGCCGGGGTCATCCGGATGAAGCCGATCGGGCTGCTGGCCGAGCTGGCGACCAAGATCCGGGTGCCGCTCATTAACGCCGGCGACGGCAACAACGAGCATCCGACCCAAGCGCTGCTCGACTTCTATACGATGCGCAAGCAGTTCGGAGACGTCCGAGGCTTGACGGTCTCGATCATCGGGGACATCCTGCACAGCCGCGTCGCCCGCTCGAACCTGTGGGGGCTGCTGAAGCTGGGAGCGCGAGTTCAGTTCTGCGCACCGGACAACATGCAGGCGCCGGAGCTGGCTGCGTACGCCTCTTATGTCAGCATGGAAGAAGCGCTGCAAGCCGACGTCGTCATGATGCTGCGCGTGCAGCTGGAACGCCACGAGAAGGGGATGCTGAAGTCCGCCGAGGAGTACCGGGAGCATTACGGGTTAACCGCGGAGCGGGCCGCCCGGATGCAGCCGCATGCGATCATCATGCACCCGGCGCCGATCAACCGGAACGTGGAGATCGATGACGAGCTGGTGGAATGCGAAAAGTCGCGCATCTTCACGCAAATGTCGCACGGGGTTCCGATACGGATGGCGGTCGTGGAACGTGCGATGGTCGGTTAGCGGCAACAGACGGCATGATGCGGAAACCTTTGGTAACAACCATAGTACAAGATAGATGAAGCGGGAGGAATTATGGGAATTTGGATACTGAACGGCCAAGTCGCCGAAGCGGGTAACGGAACGCCGGCGGTCAAGCATATATACATTGAAGACAAACGCATCGTCGAAATCCGCGAAGGAGCGGCTCCCGATACTACCGGTCACGAAGTGATCGACGCTTCCGGCAAGCTCGTCTCCTCCGGACTCATCGACATGCATGTGCACCTGCGCGAGCCGGGCTTCGAGCACAAGGAGACGATCGCGACCGGGACGGCGTCGGCGGCGAGAGGCGGATTCACGACGATCGCCTGCATGCCGAACACGCGTCCGGTGATCGACACCGTAGACACGGTGGGTTACGTGCTCGATAAAGCGCAGACCGAAGGCAAGGTGAAAGTGCTTCCCTACGCGTGTATCACGAAGAATCAGCTGGGCCGGGAGTTGACCGACTTCGCCGCCCTGAAAGAAGCAGGTGCGATCGGCTTCACCGATGATGGCGTCGGCGTGCAGAGTGCACAAATGATGAAGGACGCAATGGCACTTGCCGCCTCGATGGACATGCCGGTCATCGCCCACTGCGAGGACAACACGCTGGTAGAAGGCCGCGCCGTAACGGAAGGCGCGTTCGCGCGCAAGCACGGACTGAAGGGCATCCCGAACGAGTCGGAGGCGATCCACGTCGGCCGCGACATTCTACTCGCGGAAGCGACGGGCGTCCACTACCACGTCTGTCACGTCAGCACCGAGCAATCGGTACGGCTCATCCGGCAGGCGAAGCAGCTCGGATTCCGGGTCACCGCGGAAGTTTGTCCGCACCATCTGCTGCTCTCCGACGAGGATATCCCGGACAGCATGGATGCGAATTGGAAGATGAATCCTCCGCTGCGGACGCCGAGAGACGTGCAGGCTGTACTCGAGGGGCTCGAGGACGGCACGATCGACATTGTCGTCACCGACCACGCCCCGCACAGCGTGGAAGAGAAGGCGCGCGGCATGCAGCTGGCCCCGTTCGGAATCGTAGGCTTCGAGACGGCGTTCCCGCTGCTGTACACGAAGTTCGTCGCGACCGGGCGCTGGACGCTTGACTTCCTGCTGGACCGGATGACGGCGAAGCCGGCGGACGTGTTCGGCTTGAACAGCGGACGACTGGCCGTGGGAGCGGAAGCCGACATTACGATTATAGATCTGAACTCCGAGCAGGAAGTCGATCCGGAGAAGTTTGCAAGCAAAGGCCGCAACACGCCGTTCGCGGGCTGGAAGCTGAAAGGCTGGCCGGTACTCACGATGGTCTCGGGCCAAGTAGTATGGAGCGCATAACGATAGGGGAGTGAAGAGAAATGCAAGCTAGATTATTGTTGGAAGACGGCACGCTTTTCACCGGAAAAGCTTTCGGCAGCGAAGGGGAATCCGTTGGGGAAGTCGTGTTCAATACAGGCATTACCGGGTACCAGGAGGTGCTCTCCGATCCGTCCTACTGCGGACAGATCGTGACGATGACGTACCCGCTGATCGGCAACTACGGCATCGCCCGCGATGACTTCGAATCGATTCGCCCGTTCGTACATGGGTTCGTCGTACGCCAGCACGAGGAAGTGCCGAGCAACTGGCGCGCTCAATATACGGTCGACAGCCTGCTGAAGGAATACGGCATCGTCGGCATCAGCGACATCGACACCCGGATGCTGACCCGCAAAATCCGCCACCATGGCGTTATGAAGGCGATGCTCACAACGTCGACCCGCAGAGTGGAAGACTTGATGGAGCAGCTCAAGGCAAGCGTGCTGATGACGGACCAAGTGTCCCGCGTCTCCACGAAAAGCGTCTTCAGCTGCCCGGGGACGAAAGAACGCGTCGTGCTCGTCGACTTCGGCGCGAAGAGCGGCATCATCCGCGACTTGTCCACACGCGGCTGCGACGTCGTCGTCGTGCCGCAAGACGCGACGGCCGATCAAATCCGCCGCCTTGCGCCCGACGGCATCCTGCTGTCGAACGGCCCGGGGGACCCGAAGGACGTCCCTCACGCCGTCCGCATGATCGCCGAGCTGCTCGGCGAGTTCCCGATCTTCGGTATCTGCCTCGGCCATCAGCTGTTCGCCCTCGCTTGCGGTGCGGATACGGACAAGATGAAGTTCGGCCACCGCGGCGGCAACCATCCGGTCAAGGATCTGGAATCGAACCGCTGCTACATCACGTCCCAGAACCACGGCTACGCGGTGATGGACGATTCGATCGCGGGCACGAACTTGATCGTGACGCACATCAACAACAACGACAAGACGATCGAAGGGCTGAAGCATGCGGTCCACCCCGCGTTTTCGGTGCAATATCACCCGGAAGCGGCTCCGGGGCCGTTCGACTCCAGCTACTTGTTCGACGACTTTTTGACCATGATTCGCAAGTTCAAGCAGGACCGTCCAGGGCTGCCACGACAAGCGGAGATTATCGCCGCCCGGCCTAACCGCCAATCGGCCGCTGAGAAAGGGGAGCTCGCATATGCCAAAAAATAAAACACTCAAAAAAATTCTCGTGATCGGCTCCGGGCCGATCGTCATCGGGCAAGCCGCCGAATTCGACTACGCGGGCACGCAAGCGTGCCAAGCGCTGAAGGAAGAAGGCATGGAGGTCGTCCTGATCAACAGCAACCCGGCTACGATTATGACCGACACGAACATGGCCGACAAAGTATACATCGAGCCGATCACGCTCGACTTCGTCTCGCAAATCATCCGCCAGGAAAAGCCGGACGGCTTGCTCCCGACGCTGGGCGGGCAGACCGGCCTGAACATGGCGGTCGAGCTGGCGCGCGCCGGCGTCCTGGAGCGCGAGAACGTCAAGCTGCTCGGCACCCAGCTGACCGCGATCGAGAAGGCGGAAGACCGCGACCTGTTCCGCGATCTGATGCGCGAGCTCGAGCAGCCGGTACCGGCGAGCGTCATCGTCACGTCCGTAGCGGAGGCGGTCGACTTCGCGAACGAGATCGGCTTCCCGATCATCGTGCGTCCGGCGTACACGCTGGGCGGTACGGGCGGCGGGATCTGCAACACGGAAGAAGAGCTCATCGAGACCGTCTCCTCCGGGATTCGCTACAGCCCGATCGGCCAATGTCTCGTCGAGCGCAGCATCGCCGGCATGAAGGAAGTCGAATATGAAGTGATGCGCGACGCGAACGACAACTGTATCGTAGTCTGCAACATGGAGAATTTCGACCCGGTCGGTGTGCATACGGGCGACAGTATCGTCGTAGCGCCGAGCCAGACATTGTCGGACCGCGAGTATCAAATGCTCCGTTCGGCCTCGCTCAAGATCATTCGCGCGCTGAACATCGAAGGCGGCTGCAACGTGCAGTTCGCGCTCGATCCGCACAGCTTCCAATACTACGTCATCGAAGTGAACCCTCGGGTGAGCCGCTCCTCGGCGCTCGCGTCCAAGGCGACCGGTTACCCGATCGCCAAAATGGCGGCCAAGATCGCGATCGGCTACACACTGGATGAGATCATCAACCCGGTTACGGGGCAGACGTATGCCTGCTTCGAGCCTACGCTCGATTATATCGTATCGAAAATTCCGCGCTGGCCGTTCGATAAGTTCACTAGCGCGAACCGCAAGCTCGGGACGCAAATGAAAGCGACCGGCGAAGTGATGGCGATCGGCCGGACGTTCGAAGAGTCGATTCACAAGGCGATCCGCTCGCTCGAGATCGGCGTGCATCGCTTGTATCTGAAAGGTGCGGAGCAGCTGGACTCCGAAATGCTGGAGCAGCGTCTGGCGAAACCGGACGACGAGCGGCTGTTCCTGATCGCCGAAGCGTATCGCCGCGGCTACACGCTGCAGCAAATCCAGGACTTGTCCAAAATCGACTGGTGGTTCTTGAACAAGCTGGAGGGGATGATTCGCTTCGAGGCGGACCTCCAGCAGCCGGAGCTGTCGGACGAGCTATTGCTTGAGGCGAAGCGCAAAGGGTTCACCGATCGCGCCATCGCCGAGCTGCGCGCCGAAGCCGGACTTGCTACGCTGACGAAGGAAGGCGAAGTGCGCTCGCACCGTCTGGACCTGAACCTGAAGCCGGTCTACAAGATGGTCGACACATGCGCCGCTGAGTTCGAAGCGACAACGCCTTACTACTACTCGACGTATGAGACGGAAGACGAAGTGCAGCAAACGACGAAGCAAAAAGTTATGGTACTCGGCTCCGGCCCGATCCGGATCGGCCAAGGCATCGAGTTCGACTACTCGACCGTACATGCGGTATGGGCGATCCAAGCGGCCGGTTACGAAGCGATCATCGTGAACAACAACCCGGAGACGGTGTCGACCGACTTCAGCACGTCCGACCGGTTGTACTTCGAGCCGCTGTTCTTCGAAGACGTCATGAACATCATCGAGCATGAGAAGCCGATCGGCGTTATCGTCCAGTTCGGCGGCCAGACGGCTATCAACCTGGCAGCTCCGCTGACCCGCGCCGGCGTGCGCATCCTGGGCAGCAGCCTGGAGAGCATCGATACCGCCGAGGACCGCAAGAAATTCGAAGCATTGCTCCGTGAGCAAGGCGTCGCCCAGCCTCCGGGCGGTACGGTAACCTCGGTCGATCAAGCGGTCGGCACGGCCGCGCAATTCGGCTATCCGGTACTCGTGCGTCCGTCCTATGTCCTCGGCGGCCGGGCGATGGAGATCGTTTACTCCGACCAGGAGCTGCTCAGCTACATGGAGTATGCGGTGAAGATCAATCCGGAGCATCCGGTACTGATCGACCGCTACATGCTCGGCAAGGAAGTGGAAGTCGACGCGATCTGCGACGGCGAGACCGTGCTCATCCCGGGCATCATGGAGCACGTGGAGCGCGCGGGCGTACACTCCGGCGACTCGATCTCGGTGTATCCGCCGCAGTCGATCTCCGAAGAGCTGAAGCAGCAGATCGTCGACATCACGATTAAAATCTCGAAGGCGCTGAACGTAGTCGGCCTCGTCAACATCCAGTTCGTCATCTACAAAGAGCAAGTATATGTGATAGAAGTCAACCCGCGTTCCTCGCGTACGGTACCGTTCCTGAGCAAGGTGACGAATGTGCCGATGGCGAACATCGCGACCCGCGCCATCTTGGGCGAGAAGCTGGCCGACATGGGCTATGTGACCGGATTGTGCCCGGAAGACGACCATGTCTCGGTCAAAGTGCCGGTGTTCTCCTTTGCCAAGCTGCGCCGCGTCGATACGACGCTCGGTCCGGAGATGAAATCGACCGGCGAAGTGATGGGCCGCGACCGCAATTTTGCCAAGGCGCTGTATAAAGGCTTCATCGGCTCCGGCATGAAAATCCCGCCGACCGGCGCGATAATCGCGACAGTAGCCGATAAGGATAAGGAAGAAGCGATCGAAATTTTGCGCGGCTTCTACGAGCTCGGCTACAAGATCGTCGCGACAGGCGGCACGGCGACCGCGCTAGAGAAAGCCGGCCTGCGCGTGACGACCGTGAACAAGCTGAGCGAAGGCTCGCCGAACATTCTGGATCTGATCCGCAACGGGGAAGCGCACTTCGTCGTCAACACGCTGACGAAGGGCAAAAAGCCGGAGCGCGACGGATTCCGCATCCGCCGTGAGGCGGTCGAGAACGGCGTCGTCTGCATGACGTCGCTCGATACGGTACGCGCCCTGCTGCACGTGCTGAACACGATCAATTTCTCGTCGCGGGCTATGCCGGTGGCGCAGCTGCAATAACCTTAAGAATGCGTCACCCGAATGGCTTCATTCGAGTGGCGCATTGCTTTGACGGCTACACCATTCACGGATGAAGGAAAGGGCGGGAGAACGGATGACAGGAAGCGATACGCAGCACCAGACTGGAGCCGGTACGCAACTAGTGGAACGCATCATCGTGGCGCTCGACTATCCCGACGCATCGGGCGCGGAGAAGCTGCTGCAGCAATTGAAGGGCATTCCCTGCTACATGAAGGTGGGGATGGAGCTGTTCTACGCCGCAGGGCCGCAATTCGTGCTTCGGCTGAAAGAAGAGGGCTACAAGGTGTTCCTCGACGTGAAGATGCACGACATTCCGAATACGGTCAAGGGCGGCTCGGCGAGCGTCACGCGGCTCGGCGTCGATATGTTCAATGTGCACGCTGCCGGCGGGCTCGCTATGATGCAGGCCGCACGCGAAGGCGTCGAAGCCGCGCTGGCGGGCTCTCCCGGTGCGCGGCGGCCGATCCTCATCGGCGTGACCCAGCTCACCAGCACGAGCCGCGCCGTGCTGAACGACGAGATCGGCCTCGCCGGGTCGGTCGAGGACGCTGTGCTGCGCTACGCGGGATTGGCCCGCGAGGCAGGCCTCGACGGCGTCGTAGCGTCGCCGCTGGAAGTGCCGGGCATCAAAGCCCGATGCGGCCCTTCCTTCGTGACGGTGACGCCGGGCATCCGCCCGGCCGGCGCCGAACTGGGCGATCAATCGCGCGTTATGACGCCGCGCGAGGCGTTCGCCCAAGGCACCGACTACATCGTGATCGGCCGGCCGGTCACGGCCGCCCCGGACCCGCGCGAAGCGCTGGAGCAGATCGTCGCATCGCTATATTAGAAGAGGAGTGTGTATCCGTATGTCGATTCGATACTTAGACGAACAAATTGCCGAGCAGCTGCTCGAGATTGGAGCCGTCGCCCTGAGGCCGAAGGATCCGTTCACGTGGACGTCCGGTCTTAAGTCGCCGATTTACTGCGACAACCGGCTTACCATCTCGTACCCGCACGTTCGGGACTTGATCGCACTCGGATTTTCCGAGAAGATCCGCGATTTGTACCCGGAGGCGGAAGTCGTAGCCGGGATCGCCACAGGCGGCATTCCGCACGGCGCCTTCGTCGCTCAGAAGCTGAATCTGCCGATGATCTACGTGCGGGACAAGGCCAAAGGCCACGGCAAGGAAAACGTAATCGAAGGCGCGATCAAGCCGGGACAAAAGGTCGTCATGATCGAAGACTTGTTCTCGACGGGCGGCAGCTCGATCAAGGCGGCGAACGCGGTTCGCGACGCCGGAGCGGAAGTGCTCGGCATCATCGCGATATTCAGCTACCAGTTCGAGTCGGCGGTGGCGAACTTCATGCAAGCCGGCTTCGACTACCATTCCTTGTCGAACTACACCGCCATGATCGACGTGGCCGTGAAGCTCGGCCGGATCCAGCAGGAGGACGTCGCCCTGCTGCAGTCGTGGCGCACGAGCCCGGAATCGTTCGGCCGATAAGGACAAAAAATCCTGTTCCGTAACCCGGAACAGGATTTTTTATTAATGCTCCAACACTAGTGCGACGACCGAGAGAATGATCCCCCACAAAGGAATCGCCAATACGATGCCGTTTATTAAGCCTGCCATAAATCGATTCTCCTCTTCCACAGAGCGTGGCCTCCGTCCTGGAATCCTTATGGATACCAGTATGTCCGGAGATGCGCGCGCTCAAACCAGGATGGGAGTCTGCGATTAGTGGCACACCGCTACATTGTCATAGTAAGTGACCGTCGAGCCGTCGAACTTCATAAGCGGAACCGGCTTGTATTCGGCTTCCGCCCGGCTGCCTATCCGATCACTGATAGCCGAGGCGACGATAGCTATGGCCACAACAATGCCGAACAGCCACACTATTTTCCCCTTCATCCTAACCGCCCCTTTCCGCGCAAAATGCGTTCATTTCCCTTATCTTACTACAATTCTGAGTAATTGACTAGGGATTTACGGGCTTTTCTAGTTGCTGTTACTTTCCACCAATCCAACAAGATGTGCCCAAATTTAAGGTTTTCTTAACGTTTTTGCTATACACTCGTTAGTTGAATCCGTGCATCTTCCGATCTGCATGAAATCCAACTAGTAAGTAAGGGGGATCAACGACACCAATGGAACAAATTCAAGGAATGCCGCTCATGGAGAAGAGGTCGCTGCCGCCTCGCCGACCCCGTCGATTTCGATGGGTGCTGTATCCAGCGGTCTTCCTCATGATTGCGATAGCGGCCTTTGCCGCCTGGTTTTATCTCACGGCCTCCGGCACATCGCTGCGCTATTTGATGGCTGACACCATCATTACGACGCAGCACCGGGAATGGGCCAAATATTTGATCGGCAAAGACGAGCTGGACAAGCGCGTGCAGGAATATTTGAACCGATTCGACGAAATGGGCCAAGTCGAGGACGATTTCAACATTAATTTGCCCAGCAAGGCCGCTAAAAACGTAGAAGTCGAAGCAATTGAAGGGAAAGGCTACAAAGGTCATATCTTGTACGTCCACGATCCTAAAATGATTCGGGTAGTGACGACGTCGATCGTCGGACAAGGAGAGCAAATTTTGAGCATGGTGAAGCGGACCGGGGCGATCGCCGGCGTGAACGGCGGCGCCTTCGACGACCCGAACTGGGACGGCAATGGCTTCAAGCCTGGCGGCATCGTCATGTCGGGCGGCAAGCTGCTCTACTCCGACGTAGGGATGAACGACCCGGTCAACGTGGTTGGCATCGATCGCGACGGTCTGATGGTCGCCGGACGCTACAAGCCTTCACAATTGCTCGAGATGGGAGTAAACGATGCGGTAACGTTCCAGCCCAAATTCATTGTGAACGGGCAAGGGCTGATCAAAAATCAGGCCGACGGCTGGGGCATCGCGCCACGTACGTGCATGGCTCAAAAGGAAGACGGGACGATTATGTTCGTCGTTATCGACGGACGGCAACCTGGTTATTCCGTTGGGGCGACATTATACGACGTGCAGCAAATCCTGCTCGAGCGCGGGGCCGTAACGGCGGCCAACTTGGACGGCGGCTCTTCGTCGGTGCTGGTGAAGGACGATGAAGTGGTCAATCGCCCGTCCAGCAGCTATGGGATGCGCTACTTGCCGACCTCGTTCCTCGTGTTCGAGCATCCCGAGAAGTACAAGTCCGGCAACATCTGGGAAGGCATCGATATGAAGCATTTCGATTCTTCCGACAAACCGTTCTGATCCAGCACTCTGAGGACCCTTCGAGGGTCCTTTTTTTTGTTGTCTTGAGAAATTGATAGTCACTCACACTTAAGGAAATCTTTAGAAACCCTTACATCCCCCTTAACGTTTTCAGTCTATTATTAAAAAAGCTCTGAACCGAGACGTTCAAGATTCTAGCAGATCCATTCCGTATAATTTGTTTCGCGCAAGCAGTAAATTTTGTAAAACAAATTGTAACTTTTTCGAAACCAATATCGTCTATAATTTGTATAATTATAGAAACTCTGAGAGGAGCGCAGATCGATGGGGTGGCTGAAGCGACATGGAAAGCCGGACGCAGCGGGAATCGACGCCTCCGGATCTACCGGCGGGACCGATGCGGAATCAGCCAAGGCAGACAGCATGAGTCCAGGTGAAGCGCCTGCGGAGCAAGGATGGGAGATCGAGCCGAGAGAGAACATCGACATTCCGGCACCGCCGGCGGAGCCAATCGTGGTCGTGCGAGGGGTGGAGCGCTCGTTTCACACCGGGAGCCGCACGCTTCACGTTTTGAAAGGGATTGAGATGGAGCTCCAGCCAAAGCGGCTCATTATGCTGCGCGGAAGGTCGGGCTCCGGCAAGACCACGCTCCTGAATTTGATCGGGGGCCTGGATCAGCCGAACAAAGGAGAAATTTATTTTCAGGGGTGTCCGTTCCATCAGTGGAGCGACGATCAACGGACGGAGGTGCGGCGCAAGCAATTCGGATTCATCTTCCAATCGTTCGCGCTTATGCCGCTACTCTCCGCCTGGGAGAATGTGGAGCTGGCGCTGCGGATGGCTGGGACGCCGCGCTCGCAGTGGAAAGGCCGCGTCCAGCATTGCCTGGAGCTCGTCGGGCTCAGCAAGCGGATGCATCATCGGCCGTTCGAGCTGTCCGGCGGGGAGCAGCAGCGAGTTGCCATCGCGAAGGCAATCGCTCACCGACCCACCCTGCTGCTGGCGGACGAGCCGACCGCGGAGCTCGATTCGCAGATGGGCGCGCAGATCATGACGGTGTTCCGCGACATCATCGAGACGGAGCATGTGACGATCTGCATGACCACGCACGATCCTACGATTCTGGAGGTAGCCGACCATGTCTATCAAATGGCGGATGGCAAATTCGTCACTACATAACAAACAGCGCACCGTGAAGCGCGGTGCGGTACTTATTCTAAGTCTTAGCCTGCTGTTCACCACCGGATGCTCCCTGCTGCCCAAGGAAGGCGAAGAGGAAGCGATCCCGACGATCAATCCGCCGAAGCTGTCCAAGAAGCCGGAATATACGGCGAAGACCGAGACCCTCGAGACGAGGGTGCGGGCAAGCGGGCGGCTGATGGCCACGAAGGAAGAATCGCTCTATTTCACCGAGACGGGCAAACGGGTCAAAGAAGTGTATGTCAAATCAGGCGAGCCGGTCAAAGCCGGCCAAGTCATCGCCGAGCTGGACGTCAGCGACCTGGAGAGCTCGCTGCGCCAGAAAAAGCTGCAATCGCGCAGCGACGAGCTGAAGATGATAGAGCTGCTGCGCCAGAGCGATGACAAAACGCCCGAGCAGATCGAACAGGCCAAGATCGAGTTCGAGCTGAAACGCGAGGAGGTCGTGAAGCTGGAGGAGTCGATCGGCAAGGCGAAGCTGAAGGCTCCGTTCGACGGTGTCGCGGTCGGGGTGTACATCAAGAAGGGAGACAGCGTCACCGCGTACAACGAAGTTGCGGTCGTCTCCGACTTGACCCAACTGGTGGTGGCGGCGCAGCCGACGGCTGACGATCTGAAGAAGATCGCGGTCGGCATGGAAGTGACCGTCGATATTAACGCGGCCGGCCAGCATAAGGGCAAGGTGAAGCAGCTGCCGAACCCGCAGACGCAGTCGCAACAAGGCGGCGGTCAGGGCGGAATCGGAGGCAACGGGCAGCAGAGGCCGCCGGACACGATCGACAACTATTTGCTGGTCGAGCTCGACGCATTCCCGAAAGGCTTGCAGCGCGGCACGCCGCTCAGCATCTCGGTCGTCACCCAGCGCAAGCCGAATGCCATCACCATTCCTACCGCCGCACTTCGTACATACTCCGGGCGTTATTACGTGCAGGTCGTCGACGAGCAGGGCAACAAGAAGGAAGTCGACGTCGAGATCGGGCAGCAGACGGCCACCGATGTGGAAATCGTAAAAGGGCTGTCCGCCGGGCAAAAAGTGGTGGGGAAATAGACGATGCCAATGCTGCGCTTTCTATACCGGAAAATGTGGAATACCCGCTGGTTAACGTTAAGCTCGCTCGTAGGGCTGATCATGGCGGTAGCATTCACGACGAGCATCCCGATGTACGCGGATGGCGCGCTTAAGCGGGTCGTAGCCAAATCGCTGCAGGATAAAAGCGACGGCATGCCGCCCGGCTCCACCTTGATCCGGTTCCAGGCGGTAGGCAACGACAGGGCGGATCTTGCCGCCTTTCAAGACGTGGACAGCTACATCCAGCAAGACATTCCGAAGCAAATCGGGTTCAGTCAGCTCGCATACGCGAGGGCGCTGTCCATTCGGAGCGCGCAAGTGACGCCGGTCGATCCAGCCAAGGTCGATCCGAGCAAGCGGCGGCAAATGTCGCTCAGCTCCTGGTCCGACCTGAGTGAGCATATCGACGTGACGCGCGGCCAGATGTTCGGAGCGGCCAGCAAGAGCGGCGTCATCGAAGCGGTCGTCTTCGAAGAAGCGATGAACGTGAACGATTTCCGGGTCGGCGACGAGTTCAATTACCCGATCGCGGGCGGTCTCGGCATCGCTCCGCTCAAAATTCGCATCGTAGGCAGCTTCACGCCGAAGCAGGAGAACGACCCTTATTGGTTCCAGGGCTTCGACGGACTGTCGAGTACGCTTCTCATTCACGAGGACGTGATGCGGAAGGAACTGTTGGAGCAGAAAAAAATTCCGCTTAATCTGGCCAACTGGTATTATGCATTCGATTTGAGCGAAATCAAGACGAGTCAGCTAGGCCTGTTGTCCCGAACGTTGGAACGCATGGACATCATTTTGTTCCAGAAGCTCAAGGACACGAGGGTCGACATCTCCTTCAAGGAAATGTTGAACGAGTTCAAGACGCTGAGCCTGCAGCTGCAGATGCTGCTGTTCACGCTCGCTGCACCAATGCTGGCGATGGTGTTCTACTACATCGTCATGAACGCGCGCCAGGCGCTTGAACGGCAGCGAAGCGATATCGCGGTGCTGCGCAGCCGGGGCGGCAGCACGCGCCAGATCATCGGCGTGTACTTGCTCGAGGGTGTCCTGCTAGGCGCGATTGCCCTCGTCGTCGGGCCGATGCTCGGCTGGCTGATGGCGAAGAGCATTGGGTCGTCGAACGGCTTCCTCATGTTCGTGGACCGCAAGGCGGTGCCGGTCGGGGTGTCCCGCGAAGCGCTGCTATACGGAACGGGAGCGGTGGTGCTGGCCATTCTCGCCAGCGTCATCCCGGCTGTCCGGTCGGCCAAGGCGTCGATCGTCAGCTACAAGCAATCGCTCGCCCGTTCCGACCGGAAACCGCTGTGGCAGCGATGGTATCTCGATGTGGCGCTGGTCGCGCTAGCCGGATACGGATATTATTCGTTCCAGACGTATCAAATTTTGTCGGCCAAAACCGGGATGACGAACGATCAGCTGCAAGTGCATCCGCTCTTGTTTTTCGTCCCGGCGCTGTCGATTTTCGCCGTCGGGTTGTTCTTTCTGAGAATTTTCCCGTGGCTGCTCCGGCTGTTCAACTGGCTGGGCAAACGGTTCCTGCCGGTACCGATTTATTTGACGCTCACCCAGCTGTCCCGGTCGGCCAAGGCGTATTATCCGCTCATGCTGCTCTTAATCTTAACCCTTGGGCTCGGAGTGTATAATTCATCGGCTGCGCGTACGATCGATCTGAATTCGACCGAGCGCACGCTGTACCAGTACGGCACCGATGTTGTACTTCAGACCGTCTGGGAAGGCAGCTCGGAGCTGACCATATCGGATCCGGGCGCCGGTTCCGGGCAAGGCGACCAAGGGGGGCAAGGTCAGGGAGGATCCGGCGGCGGCTCGGGTCAAGGCGGTCAAGGCAGCGGGCAGGGCGGTCAAGGTGGCCAGGGTGGCCAAGGTCAAGGAGGCCAAGGCGGCCCGCAAGTGAGCGAGTCCCGAGTCCGCTATGTCGAACCCCCGTTCGAGCTGTTCCGCAGCATGGAAGGCGTTGCGCACGCCGCGCGGGTGCTTCAGACGAAGGGCAATGTGCTCGTGTCGGCCCGTTCGGCCGGCCAAGGCATGGTCGTCGGCATCGACAACGTCGACTTCGCGGAAGTCGCCTGGTTCCGCGACGATCTGTTCCCCGCGAATCCGCGTGCTTACTTGAACTTGCTTGGAGCCTACGAGCAAGCGGTCATTATACCGTCCGGCTTCGCGGAGAAGTACCAATTGAAGACCGGGGACTTGATCAGCATCGCGATTCAGCAGCAAGCGCTCGAGTTCGTAGTCGTCGGCATCTTGCCTTATTGGCCCAGCCAATACCCGGATGAGCTCCCGTTCTTCATTACGAATTTGGACTATCTGTACGATCAGGTGCCGGTCATCCCGTATGAGGTGTGGCTGAAGATGCAGCCGGGGGCGAAGCTCGCGCCCGTCATCGAGACGCTGCAGGCGAAGAACATTCAGCTTGTCAGCTACAAGGATGTGCGTAACGAACTGATCACCCGGAGCAAGCACCCTTCCC
The DNA here is from genome assembly GCF_045062745.1 of Paenibacillus sp. HJGM_3. Taxonomy (NCBI): domain Bacteria; kingdom Bacillati; phylum Bacillota; class Bacilli; order Caryophanales; family Paenibacillaceae; genus Paenibacillus; species Paenibacillus sp. HJGM_3. Next base: position 27,259 of record NZ_JBJGED010000008.1, on the reverse strand, counting down.
GGGGCGGCGTATTCGGGATCTTAAGTCTCGGTTTCCTTGTCTCGGTCTTTATCTCGCTAATCGGCTACATTCTGTACTGGTTCTTCAATCTGTCGAGCCGGGTCGTCCAATTCGGCGTCCTGCGGGCGATGGGGCTGTCACGCCGGCAATTGACCGGTATGCTGCTGCTCGAGCAGCTCTTCACGGCCGGGCTGTCGATCACATTAGGTATCGCGATCGGGAAGCTCACGAGTCTGTTGTTCTTGCCGTTCCTGCAGACGGCCGACTCCGCCAAGACGCAGGTGCCGCCGTTCCGAGTCGTGTTCGAATCGAAGGACGCGTACCAGCTGTACATCGTCATCGCCTTCATGATGCTGACCGGCGCTACGCTGTTATTCCTGCACATTCGCAGGCTGCGGGTGCATCAAGCGGTGAAGCTGGGAGAGGAGCGATAACGGATGATTCTATGCGATGGGTTGGTCAAAATCTATAAAACCGACGACCTCGAAGTCGTCGCGCTGCAAGGACTCAACATCAACGTCGAACCCGGCGAGATGATGGCGATCATCGGCAACAGCGGCAGCGGCAAGTCGACGCTGCTGAACATTCTGGGCGGGCTCGACCGGCCGTCCGCCGGGCAAGTCCGGGTCGGGGAGTGGGATCTGCTGAAGATTACCGACGACCAGCTCGTTGAATACAAGCGCCGGACCGTCGGCTTCATCTGGCAGAACAACGCGCGAAACCTGTTGCCCTACCTGACGGCGCTGGAGAATGTCGAGATGCCGATGATGCTCGGAGGCAAGATCGACCGCGCTTATGCCCGTCAGCTCCTGGAATGGGTCGGGCTCGGGGAGCGGATGAAGAACAAGCTTTACCAGCTGTCCGGCGGGGAGCAACAGCGCGTAGCGATCGCCATCTCGCTTGCGAATCGGCCCTCCCTGCTCCTGGCAGACGAGCCGACCGGCTCGGTGGATTCGCAGACATCGGACATGATCATGGACATCTTCCGCCGGCTGAACCGGGAGCTCGGAGTGACGATCGTGATCGTCACTCACGATCTGGCGCTGGCGAGCAAGGTGGATCGTGTGGTCGCGATTCGCGACGGGATGACGAGCACGGAGTTCATCAAGCGCAATCCGAACTTGATCCTGGATCCGGGAGACGCGGAGCGGCGCAAGTCGATGCAGGAAGCGCACGAGGAGTACGTCGTGCTGGATCGCGCCGGCCGGCTGCAAATCCCGAAGGCGTACTTGGAGGCGCTCCAAATTACCGGCAAAGCTTCCATGGAATTTGATGGAGAGAAAATTATGATCAGAGCACCCAAATCATTGGAGGGATGAAACGGATGAAGAAGACGAAATGGCTCCGGACGCTTACGGGCGTAACCTTGACGGTATCGCTTATGGTGCCGCTTCTGGCCGCATGCGGCAAAGGGGACGGCAGCGACGCCAAGACGAACGGCGTATTGAGAATCGCCACGATGTACGGAGGAGCGGATGACGACTACTTCCGCCAGCAATTCACGGATGCGTATGAGATTACTCACCCTAACGTGAAGATCGAGATCGTGCCCGTAATCGACAACAGCCAATATCGATATGCACCGCCGAAGCCCGGAGAGAAGCAGCCCGATCCGCTGGAGAAGCTGAAGGAGCTGATGACCGGTCCGAATCCCCCCGATATAGCCGTGGTGAACCTGGAGCAGCTGCCCGATCTCGTCAGCAACAACATGCTGCAGCAGCTCGATCCGCTGATCACCAAAGACAAATTCGACACCGCCGACATCGTGCCTACGGTTCTGGAAGGCTTGAAGAGCGCCGGGGAGGGCAAATTGTACGCGCTCGCGCCAACTTTTACATCCAGCGCGCTTATGTACAACAAGGCTTTGTTCGACAATGCCGGCGTCGCGTATCCGAAGGACAACATGACTTGGGATGAAATGTTCGATCTGGCCCGCCGGGTGTCCTCCGGGGAAGGGGCGAACCGGAAGTACGGCTTCTCGTTCAACACATATTCATATGGCGACAATGTGTTCTACGAAATGTCCAATATCTATACGCCGCCGCTGCAGCTCCGGATGTTCAACGACGCGGGAGATAAAATGACCGTCGATTCCGACCGCTGGGAGACGGTCTGGAAGACGATGCAAGGGCTGATCAAGGATAAGGTGTTCCCGGAGCAGCCGGACCGCTCGCAGATGTCGAAGCCGATGAATCCGGGCTCGGACGACTACAACCCGTTCCAGAACGATCTGTTCAAGTCCGGCCGCCTCGCCATGACGATCGTACAGAACTATCAAGTCTACGAGATGATCACGGCGAACAAGTCCGCTACGAACGTAAAGGGGTTCACCCCGATCGACTGGGACATCGTGACGGTGCCGACGCATCCGGAGACGAAGGGTGTAGGCGGCAACATCTACATGAACGGCATCATGGGCATTAATACGAAAGCGCCGAACCCGACCGACGCCTGGTCGTTCCTGAAATTCGTCAACGGCGAGGACTGGGCGAAGCTGAAGTCCCGCAGTGTGAGCCAGATGGTGTCTCGCAAAAAATACATCCAAACCCGCGACGGGTTGAACTACAACATCCAAGCGTTCTACCTGCTCAAGCCGAACATTTTCAACGAAATGAACAAACTGTACCGCGACAAGCCGATGATCGGCCAAGTGCAGAGCATGGGATACAATTACTTTAAACAAGCGATGGACGGAACGAAGGGAATCCGCGATGCGCTGAAGGAATGGCAGACCGCCGGCGATGCCGCCCTGCAACAAATGAAGGACAATCCGAACGCTCCTATCAACATGGCCCCCGGCGCCGTCATGAAGGTCCCTTACTAAGTAATAAAGTAAACCGGCAAGAGACGTCTCTCTTGTCGGTTTTTTGTGGTCGGACTACAGAAAAAAGTAACCGAGGAGGGAATGGGGACGCCTTACGGATTGACACGGCCACGAACCGCTGCGGGTAAGAATTAGCCAACATTGGATATGCTATCTGGTAGAGGTGTTATTATTGCCGGGAGGCGGGTTCGATGAAACTGAACTGGGTCTATTGGGGAAAGCTCTACGAGAGCAAGTTCCAAGCGGGCTGCTTGGCGAAGCGGATGGAGGAGGACTGGTGGGTGTACGGCTACGAATGCCCGCAGACGGTCGAAGTATTTCGTTCGAAGAAAGGTAAATTCGGCGTCCGGTACATGCTGTAGAAGGATTCAACCGCACCCTCCAATTGAGCGTTGTCCTGCTCGTGTCGGTGAATTACAATAGAGCGAGAGGATAGCAGGCGATTGGGGGCCGTAGACGACTACATGAAACCGATGCATACGATTGCTCAGCCGATTTCGGTCACATATAGCGAAAGCCCTATTTCTAAGATGATGCCGTTCCACTCCCACTTGCACCATGAAATCTATTATTTCAACGGCGGCGCGGTCAATTACTTGATCGGAGACAAGCTGTATGAGCTGGCGCCGGGCGACCTCATCTTGATGCACGGGATGACGCTGCATTGTCCGCATATGGCGTCCGGGAACGAGTACCGGCGCACGACGATCCACTTCGATCCGGATTACGTACAAGGACTCGCCGGGCCTTCATTCGGCGTCAACGTGCTGCAGCCGTTCCAGGAGCTGCGCAATCACCGGCTTCGGCTCTTAGGCGCAGATCGGGAGGAAGTGGAGCGGCTGCTAGTACGGCTGACGAATATGCACACCATCCAGGACCCGGTCGCGTACAGGAGGCTGCTGGCCGCTTTCCTGGAGCTGCTGCTCCTCATCCACGGTTTGTGCGAGAAGCCGATGGAAGCGAGAGCCGAGGTCGTCTCCGACAAGGCATTGCACGTCCAGAACATGATTTCGTATCTGGAGGAGCATTACACGGAAGATTTGCATCTGGAGCAACTCGAGGACGCCCTGCATCTGAGCAAGTATTACTTGTCCAAAATTTTCAAGGAAGTGACCGGCGTCACGATCTTCGACTTCCTGTACCAGCGGAGGATCAACCAGGCGAAAATATGGCTGTTGAGGGAAAAAAAGCTGTCGATCACCGACATCGGCTATCAGGCCGGCTTCAAGCATCCGTCCCACTTCAGCCGGATGTTCAAAGGGCTCGTCGGCAGTACGCCGGAGCAATATCGCCGCCACCATTCGTCCTCATAAGCCGCAATCAGAGTCAAATGAGCGCGGCCATTTGCGCAACGGTAAACAAGTGGACGGACGTGCAGCTATGCTACGATGGACGGGGAGGCTGATGAAGAAAATGGAACAAGTACGAATCGGCATCGTTGGAATCGGCAACATGGGGACGTCCCACGCGAATTATTTGGCCCGCGGCGACGTGAAAGGGGCCGTCCTGGCCGCCGTCTGCGACGTGAGCGCAGAGCGGCTGCAATGGGCCGCCAAGGAATGGGGAGACCGGGTCCGCACGTTCGACAGCGTCGAGGCGATGCTCGCTTCCGGAAGTGTCGACGCGGTGCTGATCGCGAACCGGCACTTCGATCATCCGGGCACCGCGAAGCTGGCGTTCGAGCACGGCGTGCACGTGCTATGCGAGAAGCCGGCGGGCGTCTACGCCCTGCATGTTCGCGAGATGAACGAGGCGGCGGCTAAGAGCGGACTTGTCTTCTCGATGATGTATAATCAGCGCACGAATCCGCTCTATATCAAGCTTCGCGATCTCATTGCGACGGGAGAGCTCGGACAGATTCGCCGTACGAACTGGATCATCACGACTTGGTACCGGCCGCAGAGTTATTACGATTCAGGCGGCTGGCGTGCGACGTGGGCCGGCGAAGGCGGAGGCGTGCTGCTCAACCAATGCCCGCATCAGCTCGATCTGTGGCAATGGGTGACCGGGCTTGCTCCGAAGCGGCTGCGCGCGTTTTGCACATTCGGCAAGTATCGCGACATCGAAGTGGAAGACGATGTGACCGCCTACGTGGAATACGAGAACGGAGCGACGGGCGTGTTCATCACGACGACGGGAGAAGCCCCGGGCACGAACCGGTTCGAGATTACCGGCGACCGCGGCAAAATCGTGGTCGAAGACGGCAAGCTGACGTTCTGGCGCCTGCGCGTGTCGGAGCCGGAGTTCAACCGCACGTTCAAAGGCAATTTCGGCCAGCCGGAGCATTGGAAGATGGAGATTCCGGTGCAAGGCACGGAGACCGGGCACAAGGGCATCACGCAAAATTTCGTGGATGCCATTCGGGGCGGGACGCCGCTGATCGCGCCGGGCGAGGAAGGCATCAACGGCCTGTTGCTGTCGAATGCCATGCTCTTGTCCAGCTGGCAGGACGATTGGGTCGAGCTGCCGATGGACGAGCAGTTGTTCTACGAGAAAATTTCCGAGAAAATCAAAAGCTCCGTATTCCGGAGCTAGCGATCTCCTAAGTCAACCTACAAAAAGCCCTTGACAGTTGATGTGAAGTTGGTGTATATTATTATTTGTCGCTGTCGAAGGTAGACAGCTGTGAATGATGACGCGGGGTGGAGCAGCCCGGTAGCTCGTCGGGCTCATAACCCGAAGGCCGCAGGTTCAAATCCTGCCCCCGCAACCAACTTTACCTATCAGTAGGGCCCTTAGCTCAGTTGGTTAGAGCGGTCGGCTCATAACCGATTGGTCGGGGGTTCGAGTCCCTCAGGGCCCACCAGTGTAAGCTATAGCCTACATATGAATCAGCCAGCCGGCATCTCCTCGGAGTTGTGCCGGCTGGCTTTCGTTTTACTCTTTAATGATCTTTCGTAGGGGAGGCGGTGACCGCAGGCATGATTACCGGCTTGTAGCTGGAAGCCACGAAGGTGGAGGCCTTCGGTTCGGTGATCACTTGCGGATACATCTTATCCGGCTCCGGAAGGTGCGTGGAGTAGAACACCCATGCTTCGCCGTTCGCTTGGAACTCGATTCGGTCGATGCCGATCCGGTAGCCGGGGTTCGGCTTGCTGCCCCAGGAGACGGTCACTTTGTTTACATCCTCGTTCACTTTCTCCGTCTGCATCGTTACGGTCGGGTCGACGGGCGGTACGGGATCCACGGGCTTATGCTCCTTCACGAATTGGATCGCGCGATGCAGCATTTGAACGGCCTCGCCTCGGGTGACTTCGCGTTTCGGATAGAAATACCCTTTTTCCAGCTTGGCAACTTTCATAATCAGCAGTCTCTGAATCGTCGTCATGTAGCCTTCCGAGACGTCCTTCTCATCCTCAACCATCACATACAGCTCGATCAGCGGGAAGTCGCCGTTCCGCGTCATCGCTTCATACAGCAGCTTGGCGAACTGCTCCCTGGTCATCGTCTGCATCGGATCGACATCCTTCGCGAGGGACAAGCCGTTTAACTGGGCGATAATGAACGATTGGGCATACCAGCTGTCATCCGGCACTTTAGTAAAGTAATCGCTCGCCTTCGGCTCCTTGATGAACCGAATGTTGTCGATGTTCAGCTTGAAGCCCTTGACGACGAGCTCGACCGCCTGGGCGAACGTAACCTTGCCCTTCGGGGCGAACGTCTCGGCGCTGATGCCGCTTACGATTCCGGCGTCGCGAAGCGCGATAATATCGGCCTCGGCTTCATCCCCTTGAATGTCGGAGAAGGCGAACACTGTCGATTGCAGCGAGACCAGCAGGGCGAGCGCCGCTAGAAGCGCTGTCCAGCGTTTGAACATGTGGAACACCTGCTTTCCTGTAGTTTTTTGGGACGCGTCATCTTTTCTAACGGCATCGGTCTGGAAAAGGTTGCATGGCGTTCGCCAAAAAACTTCCCGTATCAAAGGGGAAAGCGGTTGCGCAATAAAAACCGTACAGGAGCCAATATCCGGCGTCACAAGGCCGGCCTTTTAATCAGGTGGCGGATGAGGCAGGGGCGTCGTTCCTCTTGCTCTCGAACGCGATGAGCGTAATCGTCTCCCCGAGCTGCTCCTTCAGCTTATGCTCCAGCGCCTGGATATCCCGCACGACTTCCGGATGCACGCTCAAATCGGCGAACTTGTAAGCATCCATTCCCATTCTCCAACATCTCCTTATCGGGCTCGAATGATTCGCATTTGGCTCTATTATTCCCGTTTCATCTATGTTTAGTCTCCGAGCCCATCGGCTTTGAAAATGCGGCTCATTTGAAGTACGATGGAAGTAGCTGTCGATCACCCGCTCTATCAAATTTATGAAAGAAGGCGATGGAAATGGAGCTTACGTATCACGGTCACTCATGCATTCAACTGACGTCCGGGGGGCATTCGCTTATTATCGACCCGTTCATCTCCGGCAATCCGAAGGCGGTGTCGCGTCTCGAAGACATTCGCGTGGACTATGTCCTGCTCACCCATGGCCATGGGGATCACACGCTGGACGCGGTTCCGATCGCCACCCGCAACGACGCCACCATCATCGCTACCTTCGAGCTTGCTACATACATGGGATGGAAAGGAGCCAAGTCGACGGCGATGAATATCGGCGGCAAGCTGTCGCTTGGCTTCGCAGAAGTGGAGATGATCCAGGCGTTCCACAGCTCTTCGATCATCGAAGAGGATACGCAGCGCATCCTCTATGCCGGAATGCCGGGCGGCTTCATCATTCGCTGGGACGGCCTCACGCTCTTGCACAGCGGGGATACGGGCTTGTTCTCCGATATGAAGCTCATCGGAGAGCGGAGCCATATCGACGTCGCATGCCTGCCGATCGGCAACGTGTTCACGATGGGGCCGGAAGACGCCGTTACGGCGGCCCAATGGTTTCGCGCGAAGAAGGTCGTCCCGCTTCACTTCAATACGTTCCCGCCGATTGAGCAGGATGGGGCGAAATTCGCGGCGGCTTTGGCCGGAGTCGGCATCCAGGGACTACCTCTAACTCCAGGGGCGACGATCACCCTGTAAGAAGCGGGAGCAGCACGGAAGAGGGCGATTGACGGCCTTCTCGCCGCGGTGATACAATAGCTCCAGCTATTCATGGATTAGATTGGCATTCCTATATCGTTTGGAGCGTGAATTGTGTGGCTAAAGTAGTCATTGTTTCAGGCAGCCCGACCCCAACCTCGCGTCTGCACGGCGTAATCGATCATGCGAAGGCGCAGCTGGAGCGTGCCGGGATTCATACGGACTGGATCAAGGTGAGGGACTTTCCGGCGGAGGATTTGCTGTACGCCAAATTCGACAGCGAGTCGATCGTGAAGGCGAATGCGTTAGTCGAACAGGCGGATGCCGTATTCGTCGCAACCCCGGTGTACAAAGCTTCGTATACGGGCGTACTGAAGGCGTTTCTGGACCTGCTGCCGCAAAAAGGCTTGACCGGCAAAGTCGTTCTGCCGCTCGCCGTGGGAGGCACGATGTCCCACTTGCTGGCGATCGATTATGCGCTTAAGCCGGTGCTGTCCTCGCTCGGAGCGCACAATATTCTGCAGGGCGTGTACGTGCTGGACAAGCAAGTGACATGGGGCGAGAACGGACAAGCGATTTTGGACGAAGAGATCTCGACCCGGCTTGCGCAAGCGGTATCCGACTTCGTTCAAGAGATCCAATGGCACACGAGCAAGCCGGCGCGGCAAAACGCATAGCAGTACGAATCGCACCACTTCGGAGCTTCGGCCGCCGGGGTGGTGTTTTGTTAACCGTTAAACAGTTTGCGGGGTTTCTTAGGAGAGGAGGGATGCAGATGGCACAGGAGCGGAAGAACAACTACAGAACGCGCGTAGAAACAGTGTTGAGCACATGCGGAGAACCGGTACAAGCTCTCCTGCTCGACCTGTTGCAGGAGACGGAGCGGCTCTCGGAGGAGAACGGCCGGCTTCGCCAAGCTTTGGTGAAGGCCTCCCGTGCATCCGGCATGTCGAGCAAGCTGAAGGATGCGTTATACGAATAGAGCGCTACAGGAACCGTCTAACCGCTTAAGGCGCATGAAACCTCAGCCTATGGGGATTCTAACGGAAACGCATCTAGCATGGAAAGGAGGTTCGCGTGCCGTGCAGGACCGAGAAATCGCCGACCAGACCGCCTTTGAGATCGCAGGCATCCCTACGCCTCCCGATCATCAGGACGCTGCCGCCACCGATCCGATCAGCGGGGCCGTCGCCCAGATCATGGACAACATCCAGCATGCCTTCGACCCGAAGGAGACGGAAGGGAAGTAAGCCCCAGTTATTACAAGCTAATCGATGGAATTTGCAGGAAATACCCCAAGCCGGCACCAAACGTCAGGTTGGGGTATTTCGTTTGACCGGATCAGGTTGATCCGCTGATCTCGTCTGCGGCACGAATGGCGGATTGGATCGCTCCCTGAATCCAACCATGATAATCGGACGCATGTTCGCCTGAGAAGTGCACTCTCCCTTCCGGGGATGCAATGTAGGGAGAGAGGGTGGTCTCTTGAAACGGTTTAAATATCGTAAACGCGCCCGCAGCGAATGGTGATAACACTAGTGCAACCGCTTAAAACTAACACTCCAGCGATAACAACGGTGATAGTCGATTGGATTGGTTTCATTCGCTATTCCTCTGCATCATGTTTTCTGTACTCAGACGAAAGTTACTTACAAATGGTTGCGTTGCCGGGGAAAAAGCAAAGAACCCTTGATTCATCAAGGGTTCTTTCGTATGACCTGTAGAGGGCTCGAACCTCTGACCCCTACCCTGTCAATTCAGGGACTAGCCACAACACTACATTACCCATCACAGAATAGTAAGGACTATACCCTTTTTCTTAGGTCTATATAAGGATATTGCAATTCCATTGAATCCCTTTCAGAGAATATAAAGAATATACTTTATTATTCGACCATGACCAGTTCCATGACCACTTAAATGACATAATCATCAGAGGGGAGGGGGTTGTTAGCGGGTTTTGTAGTGAATTGGTTCGCTTCAATACTTTAATAGTATGCAGCATTAATGCACCGCACAACAGAAATTGTTCGATATTCCGAAAGCGGAGCCTAGAACTTTTTAGTCTTTTGGGACAGTTTCAAGATGTATGAAGGGGATACTGGACTTTTAGGAGGGCAAAGACATCATTCGAATCCATATGATAAGGGGGTATTAGTTCAGTGCAAGACATATTATAGGTCTGGAGTAAGCCTAGTTGATAATGAAGAAACAATTCTGCATCAAAAGAAATCACCGCCCATAGAAATTAGGCGGTGATTTTATATTTTATTTTCGAGCGCTCTTTTTAATAAGCTAAAGTCAGCTATTAATTGACTCTTCGAGTTGAACTAAGCACTAGCAGCCTCAGAAAAAATTTAGCCCTAGAAGATCCGTGGGTCAGTTGGAACATATCCCCAACCGCGGTAACAGGGGTGGGAAAACTGTTGTAGGAGGACTAATATCATGGTGATAGTAGCAATTATGTGAGATTGATGTTTGTCTTATTTTTTATCCATATGATTAGTACGACTTCTTTCAAGTTTTATTAATTCTTGACCAATATTATTAAAGGTCACACGCCCTTCTTGGCTCAAGTGTGAGAGTAAAGTCTGTAATCGTTCAATTTCCTCTTTTTGAACTTTGCGTCCAAAGAGGATAAAGTCAGTGGTGGTTTCCAGTAAAATAGATATCCTTACGAGTAAATCTATACTTGGGAGCCCGCCGCCCCTCTCAATCCGCTTTACATTTGCTTCGGATGTCTGGAGTGCTTCAGCAAAGTCATTGCGACTTGGAAATTTCCGTTTCCTTGCAATTCTAATTCTCTCGCCGATTTCGTCAGGATTCAACTGTATTCACCTCTGTCCCCAGTCTATAGGATAAGACTTTGGCATTTAAGGGTATACAAAGTATCCGTTAAAGGGTTACTATTAGTTATACTCACGATAATTTGGAAGTCACAGGAGTGGCTGATATGGTACGCGATGGTGACACGTGCTCTCTTTATAAAAGATGCAAGGTATGTAATCAGTCCAAGTGGTTCAAGGAGTTTAGCTCAGCTCAGGGTGGAAAGCTTAGAGCTTATTGCCGATCATGCAAGAGCAGATGTGTTGAGGTAACCTATACCCTCCAGTCACCTGTACCTTATAACTTCGATATTACAACCTTAAGTATTAGTAAATATGGGTATATTTTTTATGTCGGTCCAGGAGGTTATAAAGGTGGTTGGAGTCGACAAATTGATCTTCAGACTGCAGTGGCAGAAGTATTGGCGGGTAACGCAACAATACAGCGTCCATGGAGAATAAAGAAACTCAGAAATCCAAAGCCTTTTCATGAATATATACTTCGGCGGGACAATTACAACTGCTACCATTGTGAAGCCCCGGCCACAGAAGTGGCCAAGCTTCCAGTGCATATCTCTGGTGAGCGTAGCTTTGCTAGCTTTTGCAAAAAATGCATAGGGGGAGGGGGGATTTTAAGGGATTTAAAGATGCAATGGAATCCATCGGAATCTCCCCCAGCACAAGAGGGTTTAAAGGAAGTTAAATGTAATAGGATGCTAAGTGTCTATTGTGATGCTTCAGTACAAAAAAACAGCTCAAAGTATGGGATTGGAATAGTACTGGTTGACGGGAAACAGTCGATAACCTCAAGCAGGGTAATGTCCATCGATGTGATACATTCTCCGCCTTTTGGGGGATTTTGCGCGATAATTGGAGCACTGAACGAAGTCAAGTCATATTTGGATGTGTCTGAAGCGACTTATCAGCGAGTAAGCATATATAGTGATGTAGACAACATCAAGCGTATTTTAGATCCACAATTCACAGCGAGTTTGGATGAATTGAGTCTACAGATAGTACAAGATATTCAAAATTCGCTTCGGGAATTATGCTCGACGTTTCCTTCAACCTGGATAGATATCAAATTCATCGGGAGAAAAAAAGGGCAAAGCTACTATAGATTAGCGCATAGGCTATCAAGGGAATACATGAAAAATACTACCATTCAAAACCTTCACCCTGAGACAAAGATGGCCGTTGTTGATAATATAACTAATACGGGAGGACAGGACATGGAACGTAAAAAGTACCCCAGAGATTTCAAACATAAGGTCTTAAAGGAAGCTGCTGAGAGCGATAATATTGCGAATATAGCCAGAAAACATGGATTAACACCAGCATTGGTTTACAAGTGGCAGAGACTGTTAAAAAACGAGCCAGATTCTGTGGAGGAAGGCTTACGCTCACAGACAGTCAGACATCCTCAAATAGACACCCTGCTAAGTTCGATCAAACAGATCGAGCACATTATTCAAGCCGTTGTTGAGAGGGTTTCATCAAGCGAAATAATTAACCAGAAAACGGTTGAAGAGGTATTGGAGATCATTCAAAACCTGGAGTTTTCTAAACGTAGGGAGTTACGTCAAGTTCAAATCTCCGAAGGGACAACTCAAGTATTTAGCATCAGGGAATGATCGCAAAGTACTTAAGGTGATGACATCGGAACTGGAGTGAGCTGGTTTTGGAGGGTTATAGTAATTAACTAGGTGTGGCGTAGTGGTTCGGTCGGGTCTTGTATAGAAGGGATAGAGAAATAATGGTTTGAGGGATGGGGCAGTTAGTTTTCCTTTCATATTGTGATTTGGCTGATTTCTGATCAAATGAATATAGAAGTCAAAGGGGGGCTAGGGATGGTAAGGGAAATTGAACGGATAGCAAGGATAACAAGTCTAATTGAGACCATTTGGCAAAAGTACCCTGATCTACGTTATTTCCAGTTAGTCAATTTGTTAGAACATGAGTTTTCGAAGAGGAATAATAACTTCGGGAGGACTGAGCTTATTGAACGAGATAAGTTTGGAGCTGAAATGCCTCGACCATTAATCGAGCTATTTAATCTTGAAGACGATAGATTTGAGAGCTTCCTGAAACTCATTAAAGATGAGAATCTATAGAAAGTGTTTTTTCTCACCCACATTCAAATGTGAGCTTAGTGATCCTATTTCCGAACTTTCGGATATAGGCTGTTGTTTTAGTAACAATTCATCAATTATTCGATTTAATTTGCTTAATTTAACAAGTGCTGACTATTCCCGACAAACAACCTTCTTCTCGACAGAGTCCTGTATATGGTGGAATTTGTTCTATGACCTGTAACGGGATTCGTGAGCATCTCAAGAATAACCCTAAAATGTTGTTACATCTTTATCTGGCAGAAAACCAATATTTTTATGATGAGCAATTACGATATCATTTTTTTCTTTGGTATAACTTTCGACAGTGTTTTTAGAGAAAAGAATAAGTTCCACCTTGCCGTCTCTACTTAGAAACCCTTCGGAAACCAAACAATCTGCTATGAAATTTCTTGCATTGACGTAACTATCGTGAGCTTCATAAGCTTCATGTTGAGGGGAATCTCTGAAGATATAAATAATTCCTACAAAATAACAGCTCATTAATTGATCAGACAAAAAGCACCCATATAACTCGGGTGCTTTTTATTTATATATGATAATCTTCGGTTATGTGCCCAACCAGTGAGGAAATGAATTGACATTATTAGACTTGCTACAAACATATCCTCCTTAATTTCTGTGTGCCTAAAATAACATTATAAATGTAAAATGAAGAGTTTAGTATTTATTTTTACTCCTGACAAACACATGGACCAAATGTACTAAATTGTGGTAGAATTTATTTGTCGAATTATGGAAACTGATCAACGTTCAAAAATGAATCTTAAATTATGTAGAGGGGTATTTATATGTCTGTCACATTATATTTCTCAAAAGTTAATCTGAATTCTCACATTTTTAAGGTGTATGATAAGAAGATAAAACTTGAAGAAACTTTAGATAAATTGTACACGAAAATTAATGAAAAGGTAGAATACACACGGGAAGATATGAAAACGGTGGAATATGGGGAGACCTATACGTACGATGCTACGTATAATTTTAATTTTCTAGAGAAATTAGATTTTCCTCGTTCTATCGTTGGAAGTATTTTTAAAAAATCTCCTTTGTTTTTTAATGAGGTAGATAGTAACACAGGAAAGTTACGGAAAATGATGGTTGACAATACAGAAGTAATTGAATTTTACTTTGATGTACATAAAGAAATAGTAGTATTTTACACTACTAATAGATTTGGCTTTCAAGAATTTAACCATGCATTCGGAGAACTATTAAATAGAAGCATGTCAAATGCTGAAGAAAACTATTATTTTGATGTTTCCTTGTTGAAAGAAGGATTAAGTGTTGATCGTATAAAAGAGCAATTAAAAAGTATTGGTAAATTACATTCGTTAAAGATTGAAATTATACCTCCTAATGCAGATGATGAATTCTTGGATAAAATACAAAAAAATGGGGAAAAATATTTAAATAACATTAAAGCCGGAAATGTAACACAAACAAGTATATTGTTCACTTCTAGAAATGATGAAGGTTTGAATTTGGATGCAGAAATTATTAACGAAGAAATTGAAAAAATTGAAGACATACATTCAGAATTATCAGCAGAATTAGCTATAAGAAATGGATATGTTAAAGTCGAAGCAGAAAGTAAAGAAGGAAGAAAGTATACAACAAATGACAATAGATCAATCAAAGATAAATTGGAAGAAAAACCTTCAAATCCGATCCTCTTTGCTGAAGTTTGCAGAAAAAAGATTGAGTCATTACTTAATATGTTTTTCTGATAAGCATGATCTCTTTTTAATTCGTATCTTTAGGAGATACTCCAATGAAAAAAACTATGTTTAGTAGGTTTAATGAAAATAAAAAGTGGCATGATTACTTCAATTTTAAGGCAGTTGAGTGTAAGCTATCACTTATTGTAGCTAGCACATTATTTCTGTTAGCAATAATATCTAATGTCCATTCGGACTTTAATAAGTATCTAGTTCCCTTGCAGAGTATTACATTAAACATAGCTACAGCTTTAATCGGAATGTTGGGGACAATCCTGGCAGGTATCGCTATAATTATTGGCATACTACAAAAAGATATTGTTAAATTGATTACGAAGCTAAATGGAGTCAAATCAATTCATAATATTTTAGTAAGCTTTGAATTTTTGGCTTTTAATATCGGTGTAGGAATCATTTTGTTTTATTTTCTACACTTCATTTTATACAGTACAGAAGAACTTGTTTCAGAGCTAGTCTTCTACCTAATCGTTTTTTTTGTGGCTTACTTTTTCTCTTTTATTGTTTTTTATACTCTTAGTTTGATTAGTAACAGTATAAGGGTATTTTATATTTCAAACTTGTACTCCGATATTAAAGATAATGAAAAAAGCGTCTTAGACTTAGCCAACGAATTGAGAGTGGACTTCATATTAAACATACTTCTCAAAGATAGGAAGATAACTAAAGAGAAGTTCGCAGAAGAATTAGAACAGTACATCGATAGAAGTAATATTGGGAACAAGGATGAAATTAAGAAATATCTCAAGGGATACTACAATTACTGATTTATCTGTTAATGCCACTTCTTATGGGTGGCATATTTTGGTTTTTTAAGGAAGTGTAACATTCAAATAATAGGTGGATTAAATGGCCCTTTTAGAGTTTAAACTACAAAAAGTATTCGATGAGATACCGTTGAAGTTAGTGAGCTTTATATAGGGGCTACAAGGTAGTCCGTTTGATGACTTCCAACAGGCTTGTTTATTAACTTTCACTAATAAACCATCAATAATTGGTGTTGGAAGGCCTTTTTTTAAGTACCCAGAGGAATCCCAAGAGTTCATACTATTGCATAAGATCGGCCATGACATTGCCATCCAAAGCTCTTCAACTACGGGGCAAGGTTCTCTTTACGATCGTAACATTGAGGATGAACTTGGCAAAGATTACTTCCCCTCAGCTATACCTTTATAATGTATCTAAACCCTCACTATGTTAATTGAATCTTTTTAAGATTTGCAGGGATAGTAGAGTGGGAATGTCGAATAATAAGGGTTAGAGAATTAACCTTCAGGAGGAATTATATTGTCTAGCGAAAAAATAACCCTATCCCAATTAGAAAACTTCCTTTTTAAGGCTGCCGATATTTTACGCGGTAAAATGGACGCCTCAGAGTTCAAGGAATTTATCTTTGGGATGTTGTTCATAAAACGATTGTCAGATGAGTTCGACCGCAAACGTGAACAACTGCGTAATACAGACTATGCACATTTAAAGGATCAACCGGACCTCATTGAGGAAATACTGGAAGACAAAATGACTTACGGCGAGACATTCTTCGTT
Organism: Paenibacillus sp. HJGM_3; assembly: GCF_045062745.1. Classification (NCBI taxonomy): domain Bacteria; kingdom Bacillati; phylum Bacillota; class Bacilli; order Caryophanales; family Paenibacillaceae; genus Paenibacillus; species Paenibacillus sp. HJGM_3. The sequence continues at coordinate 11,174 of NZ_JBJGED010000008.1, read as the reverse complement.
CCTATTCGTGCCCGCTGGCATGAATCATGGACCGATGAAAACGGTGATACAGTACCTGCGCTAAAGGATTTAAAACACGACATTGGCAACATGCTCAACAAGGCGATTGCTGCAATAGAAGAGGAAAATGACGCCCTTGCCGGAGTACTTAAAAACAACATTGATTTTAACGCCGTCAAAGGCAAGACTAAGATACCTGATCAAAAGTGGAAAGACCTGATTGACCACTTCAACCAGCCTGACTTTGTACTAGTGAATAATAATTTTGAGTTCCCCGATCTGCTTGGCGCAGCATACGAATATCTAATAAAGTTTTTCGCTGATAGTGCTGGTAAGAAAGGCGGAGAGTTCTATACCCCGGCTGAAGTTGTGCGCTTGCTCGTACAGCTTACTAAACCAGAAGCAGGTAACGAAATCTATGACCCTACCGTCGGCTCCGGTGGCTTTCTAATTCAATCCCATCAGTATGTAGAGGAGCAGGGGCAAGATCCGAACGATCTGGCCCTCTTTGGTCAGGATTCTAACGGTACTGTGTGGTCAATCTGCAATATGAATATGATTCTCCACAACATCAATCGCTTCACCATTGAGAACGGTGATACTCTGGAAGACCCACTCATTACGGAGAATGGCCAGATACGTAAGTTCGATCGCGTGCTAGCCAATCCTCCATTTTCGCAAAACTACAGCCGTGCAAATCTAAAATTCCCTAATCGCTTTCGCGAATGGTGTCCCGAAACAGGAAAGAAGGCAGATCTAATGTTTGTCCAGCACATGTTGGCGAGCCTTAAGCCCGATGGTCACATGGCAACCATCATGCCCCATGGTGTACTCTTCCGTGGCGGTAAGGAGAAGCTGATCCGCGAGATCTTGATTAATGACGATATAATTGAAGCTATTATTAGCTTGCCACCTGGTTTGTTTTACGGTACTAGTATCCCGGCATGCGTGATCGTCGCCAATAAAAATAAGCCAGATGTCCTGCGAGATAAGGTGCTTTTCATAAATGCTGACCGCGAATATGCCGAAGGTAAGGCACAGAACAAGCTACGCCCGGAAGACATAGAGAAGATTGACTTTGTCTTCACGCACAAGCTGGAGATTCCCAAATACAGCCGATTGGTCCACAAGACTGAAATAGTGAAGATTCATGATTGCAATCTAAATATCCGCCGCTATGTAGACAACACCCCCGAACCGGAATCGGAAGACGTGCAGGCACACTTGATTGGCGGCATTCCAGAGGCTGAGGTCACTGCTCGCGTTAACGACTTTGCTCGCTTCGGGATTCAGTTCGACACTCTTTTCGAGCCTGATCGCCCCGGTTATCTCGCCTTCCGAGAGTCAGTTAACGCCAAGCCCGCCATCAAGGCCTCTTTGGAAGCCGATTCTGCACTACAGCAGACGATCAATGCACACATTTCTGCTTTACATGAGTGGTGGACTGTGGCACGTGGCGACTTTGCCGGACTGAGTGACAGCAAGACAATACCAGAAGTTCGTCACGAACTGCTAACCACGCTCAAAAACAAGCTGATTCCCTTGTGTGTACTCGATGAATTCAAGAGCGCTGGGGTGTTTGTGAACTGGTGGCAACAGATACGTTATGACCTTAAGACCATAATCTCCACCGGTTGGCATCACAGTCTGATTCCTGATGAATACCTGGTAGCAGCCTTCTTCCAGGTCGAGGCGGAAGAGATTGAAGCGCTCGAGACTCAGATCTATGAGTTACAGAGCGAGCTCGCCGAGGCGGTGGAAACAGCTCAGGAAATAGCTGCATATGAGCCGGAAGAGGATGAGAGCGTCTCTGCTCCTGTTTTGAAGAAGGCCCTGAAGGAACTGATTGATGATCTCAAGGGAAGCACAGGTGAATCAGCAATCAGAGAGTTAAGAAACCTGCAAGCCCAAGAAAAGGCAATCATCATCATTGAAAAGCGCATCAAGGACAACAAGGTCGATCTGAAAACCAAAACCGACGAATTATCCCTGAAGCTCCAACTTAAACGGCTCGGCGCTGACCAGTTTAAAGCCGAGAGCGAGGGAATGATTAGGCAAGTAGATGCTCAACTGGCCGAACTCAATCCCATTAATAAAGACGACAAGAAGAAGATTATCTCATTAAACAAGGATAAAGCTGCCCTAGAAAATCGCCTCGCTAAGACAGATGGCATCCTTAAAGACATTGGTGGTCAGCTCAACGAGGAAGAAGCTCGTCATTTGATCCTGAAAAAGCTATTTGATCTGGTCTATCAGGACCTAGACCGCTTCCTCAATGCGGAGAAGCGTGAGCTGATTCAGGTGGTGGAAAACCTCTGGGACAAATATGCCGTATCCAGTCGGGAATTGGAAAGTGAACGACTCGAGAACCTGAAGACACTGGATGGGTATCTAAGGGGGTTGCTGTATGTGTGAATCTTTTCCACAGGTTAAGCTTGGTGATTTGTTTGAGATCAGCAAGGGCTCAATTTGTCCTTTTCTATTTCCAAACGAAGAATTCGCTCACCACAGCCTTCCGGCCTTTGATGCGAGTCGCGGCCCCGCAATCGAATTTGGGCGAGAGATCGAGAGCAACAAAACGCTCTTGTCTGAACCGGTTGTTTTACTGTCAAAGTTAAACCCACGAACTTCCCGCGTATCTGTGGTCGACCCGTCTAATTCTTACCGAAGACACTGTTGTTCGACAGAGTTTATTGCTTACAAGGCAAAACAAAAAGCGGTATCACTTAATTACTATAGATATTGGTTTGAAACTGACTTTTTCCGCCGAAGGCTACAGAATTCGGCGGTTGGTACAACAAATAGCCATGTCCGAGTAAACCCAGGGGAAACTTTGAATTGGAAAGTACCTTATCCTGACATACAAGAGCAAAACAAAATCGCCGAAATTCTTTCTACTGTAGATCAAGCAATTGATCAGACACAGGCATTGATTGCCAAACAGAAGCGTATCAAGACCGGCCTAATGCAAGACCTTCTCACCCGCGGCATCGATGAACATGGCAATGTACGTTCCGAACTGACACATCAATTTAAAGACTCACCATTAGGTAGGATTCCGGTAGACTGGAATGTTGTAGAGCTAGATACTGTTGTTGAGTTCGTGACCAGTGGTTCAAGGGGATGGGCACAATTCTACAGTGTCGAAGGGGCTACATTTCTTCGAATTGGTAACCTTACGAGGGAGCATATAAATCTGCGTTTAGACAATTTAGTTCGTGTAAGTCTGCCGAAATCGTCAGAAGGAAAACGTACGTCAATTGCAGCAGGTGACATCCTGATTTCAATTACTGCAGACCTAGGTATAATAGGTGTTATTCCTAAACAGTTTGGAGAAGGATACGTGAATCAGCATATTGCATTGGTACGTCTATTACCCTCTAAAGTAGATGCAAGATTTGTTGGTTGGTATCTTTCGGGGAGAGGTGGGCAAAGTCAGTTCGAGAAGCTAAATGAATCTGGGGCAAAAGCAGGTCTTAATCTGCCAACGATAAGGAAACTACTCATTCCAATAGCGAATCCAAGCGAGCAGGTGAAAATCTCAGAAATATTAGATTCAATTATCAAAAGAATTGAAAATCTTTATTCTGAACTCCACAAACTGAACTCCCTTAAATCAGCGCTAATGCAAGACTTGCTTACAGGCAAGAAGCCCGTTGCACCCTTGCTGGATTCGGAGGTTATGGTCTGATGAGCGACGACAAAACCCCTCAGCATATAAAGATAGACGAACGTAACCACGTTGAGAAGCCATTGCTTGAACAACTTGCGGGGTTAAAGTGGGAAATCATCGACCTCAACAAAAGCCAACACCCGATCGAAAGTCACCGCCAGAGTTTCAGTGAGGTTGTGATGCTACCTGTTCTACGGGAGCAGGTCAAGATTATCAACCCGTGGCTGGAAGACGATCAGTTGGAATATGCGGTCAAGCAACTCACTGCTAGTTTTCCTGGTACGAGCCTGATTCAGAATAACCGTCATGTTTTTAACTTGTTAGTAGAAAACACCAGCGTCAGTGAGAATCGCCTGACAGGCGAGAAAAGTCCATCGGTGCGTTTTGTGGACTTCACACACAAGGACAACAATCGCTTTATCGCAGTTTGTCAGTTCAAAGTGCGTATCCTAGGTACCGAGCATCACATCATTCTTGACATCGTTCTATTCCTCAACGGCTTGCCGGTGGTGGTGGTAGAGTGTAAATCGCCTAAGGTAAAAGATGCGCTCCCTGAAGCTATCGACCAAATACTCCGTTATAGTGAACAGCGTGGCGCGAAGGGCGAAGGCAGTGCGCCGTTGTTTTATTATAATCAGATTGTCATTGTCACCTGCCGCAACGAGGCCAAGTTCGGAACCATTACCACCCACAATGAGAAACACTTCTATCGCTGGGCGGATCCTTATCCGCGCACAGTCGACGAGCTTGAACATGGTAACAGCAGTCCCAACGACCAACAGAGATTGGTCGCCGGGATGTTGGATCGTGACAATCTGCTCGACCTTATCCGCACCTTCACATTATTTGCCACCAACGATAAGGGTGAGACCATTAAAATTGTGGGCCGCTACCAGCAATTCCGTGCAGTCAAACTAGCTGTCAAACGCCTTCTAGAAGGCCATAGCCGTCGTGATCGCAGTGGTATTATCTGGCATACACAAGGTTCAGGTAAATCGCTTACGATGATGTTTATGGTTCGTGAAATGTATCGTCATGCCGAACTCTCCCATTGGAAGGTGGTGTTTGTGACCGATCGGACCCAGTTGGAAGATCAACTGGCTGAGACCAGTAAAAGTATTGGCTTTACTGTCAAGGTTGCGGATAGTATCAGTAAGCTGAAAGAACTGCTGCGTTCAGACTCCTCGGACCTGGTTATGGCCATGATACACAAGTTCCGTGAGATTGATCTAACTGAGACTTTTCCAGAGCTGAATCCGAGCCCGTACATACTGGTAATGACAGACGAGGCACACCGCTCCCAATATGCAATGTTAGGGGCTAATCTTGATAAGGGAATCCCAAATGCCACCCGCATTGGCTATACTGGCACACCCATTGATAAAACCGAGAAGGTTTTCGGTGACTACATAGATAAATACACCATGCGTCAGGCAATCGAAGATAGAGTGACCTTAGAAATCGTTTACGAAGGTCGCACCCACAACGCAGAGGTAACAGACCAGTTGGAAATGGACGCTGCTTTTGAGGATGTATTCAGCGACTACAATCTTCATCAACGTATGGAGATTCTTGGCTATGGTTCCCGCGAAGCTTACCTGGAAGCAGAACCTACGATCGCCGCCAAATCCGAAGACATGGTAAAGCACTATTTGAAACATGTGTTCCCAAATGGCTACAAGGCCCAAGTGGTCGCCACCTCCCGGGAAGCTGCTGTGAGATACAAGAAACACATTGATGATGCTCTTAAGGCAGCGATTGTCGAATTGGAACAGTCTAATCCGAGGAAGATTAAACTGGATCAATTAAAGAAACTTACAACGGACGTCATCATCTCGGGTAATCACAACGACTTGCCTCACCTTAAGAACTACTCCGACAAGTCCAAGCATGAGAAGAGCATCAAAAGTTTTAAGATGACTTTTGGTAATGTAGATAAAGATGATGGAGTCTCTGGAGACCTAGGTATCATAATAGTAAACAACATGCTATTAACCGGATTTGATGCGCCGGTCGAACAGGTGATGTATCTCGATAAGGTGATCGTTGCTCACAATCTGCTTCAAGCTATCGCACGTGTGAATCGTGTTGGTGGTAAGTTCAAGGACAAAGGATTCGTAGTCGATTATGTGGGTATCGGTCATCATCTTAAAAAAGCGATTGACACATATGACGAGCGGGAGCAAAAAGAGGTGATCGACGCTCTCAGTTTCCCCGAGGATGAGCTTCGTGAACTTATTGTTAGCCATGCCGCAATTATGGATCTGCTCAAGAAAAACGGCCTGACGGATTTGACCGATTTCGATGCGTTCTTCGATCTATTCTATGATGAAGATCTCCGTTTCGACTTCATGCTGGCGTTCAAGAAGCTGACCAGATGCCTAAACTTAGTGTTCCCCGCCCGGCAAGCTCTCGACTATATAGCTGACTACCAGGCGCTAGCAGAAATTAATGTATTAGCAGGGAAACACTTCCGCGACGAGCGTTTGAGTATGAAAGGAATCCCATCAAAACTTCGAAGTATTACCGACACATATCTTGAGTCAAAAGGGATTGAGGTGAAGGTCGAACCAATCTCTATACTGGATGAGGACTTTCAAAAACAATTAAGCAAGCGTAACCGGACCAAGACTAAAGCGGCTGAAATTGAACATGCCATTCGCCATCATATTGATATTGAAATAAACGACGACCCAGATCTTCAGGCCTCTTTTGCCGCAGCACTAGCAGCAGTTTTTGAAGAGTTCCGCGACAACTGGAAAAAGATCTATGAGGAACTAGAAAAGCTGCGTGAACGCATCATAAACGCCAGTAAGGAGCAAACCTATGGACTCCATCGTAAGAAGCAGATGCCACTGTTCAGAAGTTTTAAACGTGAGATTTATGGTGAAAAAGATTTAAGTGACGATGAGATCTCTACGCTCGTTAATCTGACACAGCAAACTTTTTTAGTTGTTGAGCGTGAATTAAGGTTGACAGGATTCTGGGAGAGCATTCCCGCCCGCAGCAAATTGAGATCTGAGCTTCAAAAGTTATTACTTTCAGAAGGTTTTTTACAACTTCCCGGCATAGTAAAAAACCGTGCTCATATCATCAGCCGGATTATGGAAATCGCAGAGAAAAACAATGACATAATTCTCTACGCGGAGTGATTGCGATGGAACTGACATATATAATTCATAGATCCGCTAAGCGGAGCAAGCTAACCATCACTGTTGAGCGTGATCGCAGGGTGGTGGTACATGCGCCTGAAGGTACATCTGACGAAAAAATCGAACAGATTGTTGCGTCAAAGCGGCAATGGATATATGAAAAATTAGGGCACCCTCAGAAGTATCAGGACCTGCCCCACGCTCCAGGGAAGGAACTCGTAAGCGGTGAATCTGCGCTCTATTTGGGACGACAATATCGCATAGAAGTCGTTCGGGCTGGTTTAGACGAGGTTCAATTCGCTCAACGGTTCCTTATTCCGGCTACACAGGCGTCTAAACAAGTAGAATCCTTGCGCGAATGGTATATATGTAAGGCCAAAGAAAAAATGGTCCCGCGGGTAAAGCAGCTCGCCCGGTTACTCGGCGTCAATATAGGTGAAATAAAGATAGTTGACAATCGCTACCGTTGGGGTTCCTGCACTTTGAAGGATAACGTTAATTTTAACTGGCGGTTGATTAAAGCTCCGATGTTTGTCATCGACTACGTCATTGTCCATGAACTCGCTCATTTGATCGAGGCGAACCACACGCCGAGGTTCTGGAACATCGTTCGTGCACAAACTACGACGATGGATAAGGCGAAATTGTGGTTGAAGGAGAATGGACAGTTGTTAGAACAGGCTATTTGACACAATAGGTAAGATTGAAAGTCATTTTGATGAACGTATAACAAAAGGATATGTTAAACGTTGTTGTTGATTTTCTTGGAATAAGCTAACAGACAGGTACCGATATTACAACCACGCCGCCAGCCGGAGAATTGTGGTGTAAAAAACTACTCCGAATTAAAATAAAATTTCCAGGTTGGAGCTGCAAGCGGAATGCATATTTTGCGCACCTGTCAAGGCAGTAACGATGGCATTCGACTGTTATTATTGCCGATTCAACTTTTAATCAAAACCTAGATTTACAAGAGAACATAGTTTTTACAGGTACCACAAAAATACATGCCCAGACTGGCTACGTTTGTCAAGTTTGTATAATAGATTATAAGCGGCAGGGCATTTGTCACGACAAGATTACGATTTGCAATTTGTTGAGTTGCATCCGAATCTATTTCGAACCCGGATTGAAGGCTAAGGTAAAAATGAATTGGACGAAAAAAGGATTCTTAAGAAGTTCAGTGTTTTTGTTGAGTTCATTGTATGAGTATCTATTTTTTGTCTTCGCAAAATAGAACGTGCACACAGCACGAAGGAAGTTGTTTTCTTCGATTGTTACTGCTTCACTAAGCCCCGTGATTTTACCGCCACCTATCCGTTCATTACGGAGGAAAACTGCTATCTTTTCTCTATTGATATAGGCGCTACGCAAGTGTAACTCGGAGGTTAACACCTTTCATTATTTCACCCTAGCAGCAGGTTAATCTACTTCCAAGCGTTTCAAATGTATTGGTATTTTGCTGTCTCGAATGAAGTAAGACAATACATTTTTTAATATTCTTGATTACGACCATTTTTTTCGCGTCCATTATGATTAGGATAATATTTCGGGTCACATCTCTTCCAAAATTCTACAAATTGTTGCGATATCCTGCTACAATAAGATAAACAATAACAAAATGACTTAGGGGGATATCGAATGGCTTCCAAGTATGACCCATTAAAAGATTATCTTTCAAATAGAGTAACGTTGAAAATGACTTACTCAGAGATTGAAAATATACTTGGGTTTACGTTACCACCAAGCGCCTATAAACGTAAACAATGGTGGCACAATGAGACTCATGGACATGAACATAATCATACCCAACTTAACGCATGGGAAGGTGCTGGTTGGAAAGTTAAGGATGTAGAACTTGGTGAATATATTATTTTTCATAGGGCGGAATACGCTCGACTGAATTAAAATTCATTAGTAGTGGAGAGGGCGACTGTGATGGACTCGGAAATATTCAAACAGTCAATAGAAGATTTACTAGTTAGATGTAATTTATTACCGCTCGATAAATGGAATCGCTTTGAGATTACTCATATACAACCAGAAGATATATCACAGATTCAATCTACTAAAAATTACATAAATTTGAATGTAAGAAACAAAAGAGGAATTTATATTTATCAAAACAGTGCAGGCGAGACACTATATGTTGGGAAAGGAAGCCCCCTTAATAGCAGGATATCATTGCATTATGATGCGTGTTACAAGCCTGTAAGAGGTGATTCAAAAAACCAAAAATGGCATAGGTTTTTTAGCGGTAACTATGGTTTATTAAATGTTCATTGGATTGAATTCGAAGATGAAGAAAATCGTCAAGCGCTTGAAAAAATGTTGTCGGTAATACTGAAACCGAAATTCTTAAAGTTTAAATAAATGCTGGATCTACTGAATTACGGGGGATTATTATGATAAGAGAACTTTACTCTTCAGAATTTATTGAAGATGTTATCAAACATATTAGGATTCATGGATACTATTCAGTTTTATTCAACGAAGATTTTACAGATCTCGATGCATTGTACTTCTTAGAATCTCTGAAAGATACATTTGCCAATATCGTATATGTGAATTTCGATGATACAAAGAAGTATTTTGTAATAAATGAGCCGGGCAAAAAAACAGTGCTCAAATTAATGGAAAAAAGTATTCACCTTACCAAAAGAGGCATATATGATTCGCTGGGAAATGTTTTTCCTGAGATTAAACTGAAGTTCGATAAAATGACTCGTAATAAGAAGGCATTAGAACAGGTTCGTTTTTATTAAAGCCGGTAAAAAATGTTTCAGTAAAGTTTATAATAATCATCTTTTTCGTTGGGAGTTGTAATGCCGAATGAAAATGAGACTATCGAAATGCAATATCGCGTGTCAGAAGGGTTGTTATGTTGTCTTAATCCTACCATGCCACTAAATCAAGTCGAACTCATGGGACTATCATGGTATGTCAGTGAAATAATTGATAATGGAACCTATGAAAGAATTACAGAACAATTACTAAATCATGAAGATACAACAACTTGTCATTTCTATTAGATGGTTCATGTTCGGTGTATCCTGTTAGACAATTGGCTTGTCGCGTATTCCATGTTTTTGATACTCCATGTGAAGATTATGAAGATGTGAGCAAAACACGACCTGAAGACATAGCAAAAGGAAATAAAGTTGATGTAGCTTGGATGGGATCACAAAAACTCATGCCGCATATGGGCATCCATGATAAAGCTACCCAATCGATATGATGAAGTGTACCAAGGATATGCATACGTTTGATTGGAGAGAATTCAAAAAGCAAGTTGATTCAATCAAAAAAGTTGTTGGAAAAATAAAATATCAGTTAATTAGTGTGCAATCACAATCAGAATAAGGGTGGTTAGCAATATGTCATGGGAAGTAACTTATAATAAAGAGCATCCTTGTCCTTGTGGATCAAGAACGTATCGTGAAATCCATGAATCTGATGATTGGAACCGTACACGGGAAGAGGTTACAATGAAGTGCCCAAGCTGTAAAGAAAAGTACTATCAACATTTCTACACAAAAGCAGATGGGGAAGAGCGATGGTTTTGGAAGGAAAGCGTGGCGAGATGACAGAGGATAAAATTAGGGAGCACGCCCTTGCTTTTAGAAAAACGATTCAATTGATGCCACTGAACGAGTTTCCAAACTCAAGTTTCTTTGAGAATTTCCCGAGAGGTTGTTGTGGTGATACAAGCCATTTATTTGCAAAGTTTCTCAGTAATAAAGGAATTCAAGCGCATTATGTTTGGGGTATAGATAAAGAAGGACGTTCTCATGCTTGGCTAGAACACAATTGTGTTATTATAGATTTAACTGCAGATCAATTTCCTGATATACATGAGGAAGTTATTGTGACAAGAAATGGACAATGGTATGAACAGTTTACAATACAGGGCAAGTATTTAAGTGATTTTGAAATGTTTAATGATTTTAATGCAATTCGATTAGGTCAAATATTCTCCAATATAATGAGTCGTAAAGAGTGAAGGGTCTACCGATATTAGGTGGGCTTTTTTATTGTGATAGTGCTATTTTTGTTATATATCTAAGATAATCTCGGAAACTACTTCCAAAATTCTACAAAAGGTTACGATTTCCTGATACAATCTTGGGAGAAGGGGGCTTCTAGATGCAATGCTCAAAATGTAAAGTACCTGTTCAAATCAATTGGAATTTTTGTTCGTACTGTGGTAGTGCATTGTGTCCCCTTTTGCTCTTCTGATCGTTACTACTTAGGTGGCGCAAGATTAAAAGCGGAAATGCCCTCGATAGGCTAGCTGAAGGGAAGCAATAATCGGTCGGTTTTGCTTGAGGAGGGTGGAGATGAAGCTC